>JAITGZ010000003.1 GCA_031280335.1 Deltaproteobacteria bacterium
GCCTTTTGCGGGCCAGACGGATGGACTCGCCGATTCCGGCGAGTTCCGAACTTACCTGAAGCGGCATACCGCCGACGGCCAAAGTTTGTTTTGGCATATATAGACTCCGTTTTCAAAAATATAATCCATATATGAATAATCTTCAAGCACCTTTTGTTCCCAGAGCGTTCCACAATTTACGCTGTTTATCCCAGACAGGCTCAGCCATAATGCTCCGCAGTGTCCGTTCGTTGATTCTGTCCCGGCCCTTTTCGATCTTGGGCAGAAAAAGCAGGGCTTCTTGCACATCCGGGGCCAACAGGGTCAGATCTATGATCTGGGTGACGCGCGCCCGGCTCACATGGGCCAACTTCGCCAGTGTCGCACAACCGCACGCCTGCCCGCTATCCACCCCATAGGATTTATACATAAATAAAGTTGTATTTTTACAATAATTTTGTTATGCTTTTATCCAGAACACAACAGTCAAAAAGAACGATAAAAACAAAATTGCCGACACACAAGCCTAAATGGGAAATTGAGCTTCCGCTGCTGGGACTTGACACTCGGCCACATAAGAAACCTAGGTAGGCAGGCAATGCCAAAACGTGTCCCCTGTACCATCCCATGTCCACACCGTGACCAGAACATAGGAGGAGGTAAATTCTGCGCTTTGGGGAAAGAGCCAACGCCAGGAGTACCTCCTTGCCCGCCTCCACTGCCAAAAGTATCTAAAAGGAGAGGGTTGAGAGACTTTCTCAACGACTGATACGAAACCTGCTCTGCCACAGGCCTCCCCATGTCAAACTCTCATGGGAAAAATTCTCTAGACAGATCAACAAAAGCTCTCGTCATTGATGCTCCAGTGAATAAGGAAATGTTTTCTGCCTGCATTGAGCAGGCACTTGCGCCAACTCTACGCCCAGGTGATATCGTTATCATGGATAATTTATCAGCCCATAAGAGCGATTTTGTAAGAAAATGCATTGAAGAGCGCGGTGCAACGTTGAAATATTTACCTCCTTACAGTCCCGATTTCAATCCAATTGAAAAAATGTGGAGTAAAATTAAACAATTGCCAAGAAATTCCAAGGCAAGAGAATTTGACGAATTGATAAGAGCTATCGGAGTAGCTTTGGACAAAGTCACACCGAGCGATGTAGCGGGCTGGTTTCGATCCTGTGGATATTGACTATCTCAAAGCGAAATTGCTCTAAACATTTTACTTGCCACCCGGCGGTTTTGCGGCGGCCCGGGCCGCCGTATGCGGGGCGACTTCCACCTCGTCCCTTGCCCCGGCCAGTCTGGCCAGAGCGTCCCAAGAGCCTTTCAGGTCGCCGGGTTCATCCACTCCTTGGCGCAAATAGGCATTGATTCCAGGCAGCATGGCTATGGCCCGGTCTATTTCGGCGTTGGCTCCGTGGGCGTAAGCGCCGATGTTGATCATGTCTTCGGCTCGCCTATAGGCGGCAAGGCTGGCGATAATCGCCCGACCGTCACGTATGGCCTCATCACTGCAAATATCCGCACGCAGGCGGCTGATGGAGCGCAGCACGTCAATGGCCGGGAAATGCCCCTGATCGGCCAGATCACGGGTGAGTACGATGTGGCCGTCCAAAATGGAACGCACACTGTCGGCAACGGGCTCGTTAAAATCATCGCCGTCCACCAGCACGGTGTAGATGCCGGTTATGGAGCCTTTATGCGTGCGCCCGGCCCGTTCAAGCAGTTTGGGCAGAGCGGCGAAAACCGAAGGGGTATAGCCTTTGGTGGTGGGCGGCTCACCCACCGCCAGTCCCACCTCGCGCGCGGCCATGGCAAAACGGGTTACTGAATCCATCATAAACAAGACATCTTTGCCCTGGTCGCGAAAATACTCTGCCACTGCCGTACCGGCATAGGCCGCACGCATGCGGATAAGCGGGGCCTGATCTGAAGTGGCCACCACCAGCACAGAACGGCGCATTCCCTCAGTCCCCAGATCTTTTTCAATAAATTCCAGCACCTCTCGCCCTCGCTCACCGATGAGGGCGATGACATTGACATCTGCCCTGGTATAACGGGCCATCATACCCATGAGAGTGGACTTGCCCACTCCCGAACCGGCCATAATGCCCACACGCTGCCCACGACCCAGGGTGAGCAGTCCGTTCACCGCGCGTACGCCCACATCCAGGGGGTCGCTAATACGCGGCCGGTAAAGGGGTGAAGGAGGTTCGGCATAAATGGGCGCATATTCCGTGCGCTCCTGTGCCGGGGCACTGTCTGCCCCCAGTTTGGCCAGTTCCTCCATGCCTTCCAGCTCCTTGCCGAAGGCATCAAAGGCGCGCCCCAAAAGACCCTGTCCCACTGGGAAAAAAGGCGGCAGGCTGGAATTGCGGATGAGACTCCCCGGTCTGACCCCGCGCAAATCGCCGTAAGGCATGAAAAGTACGTTGCCGTCTCGAAAACCCACCACCTCCACCGGTATAAGCCCGGCATGTTCTCCGCGCGCAAAACCGTCCGGCAGTATATGGCAAAGTGATCCCAGGGGGGCCTCCAAACCGCTGCCCTCCGCCACCAGCCCCACTACCTTGTTCACCTTGCCGTAACACAGCACAGGTTCCAAGGCGCGCAGCGCCTCCATAGTTTGTTTGATATTCGGACTCATACGGAGACCATCCGATCGTGGCCTATGGCTTTTTAATTTCAAAAAATTGAGACATGGACTCAGGTTGCCTGGGGCTACAGCCTTGGAAATTCAAGTTAATACACTATCCCATACGGACGCGCTTGACAAACTAAAAAATGTTTCCAGAGCGGCGCGGCCAAAAGGCTGAACGCCGTGAGCGCCTTCTGTCTTTGGGGATTGCCATGAATGGGGGCTTTCCGTTAAACTGGGATATCATGCAACGCATACCCATAAAATTTGCCGCTGCCGGCATGGTGCTGGTCAAGGCTGTGGTCAAAGAGGACGGCATGGTGCTGGCCGGCGAAGGGCTGGAACTCAGCGACGCCGTCATTTCCCGGCTTAGAAATGCCGGTGTGCCGAGTTTGGCGGTCAAGGGTCGCCCGTTGCCCAATCTGGCTTCCGGCCTGTCCTTATCCAAGGCTTTGGAACGATTGCCCCATCTTTTTCGGAAATATCCTGAAGACCAGCTGATGCGGGCCACGCGCGGCATAGTGGAGGATTTTATGCTCCGGGCCATTGCCCGGGAAGAGGAGGAAAGAAGGGCAGAGATGAGCCGTCAAATAACGGGCGCGGACGCGCCGGGAGGGCGGACCTCTTGAGCGCCCAAGACATGCCGCCAGACTTGCTGACCCAGTATAAAGGGCGCATTCTGGAGGCCAGGAATCTGCCGGCTCTGCCTGCCGCCGTGACGGAACTGAACCGCCTTATGAAGGACCCCAATAGTTCTTCCGATCAGGCGGCCAAGGTTATTGAGAGGGATCAGGCCCTGGCCGCCAAGGTGCTGCGCATGGTTAATTCACCCATTTACGGGTTTCCGGGACGTATTTCCAACATCAGGCATACCCTCATGCTTTTGGGGATGAACGTCATTCGCAGCGTGATCATTTCCAGCGCGGTGTTTGATATCATGAATAAGACCATGCTCGGCCTGTGGGAGCACAGCGTGGCCTCATCTCTGGCTGCGGTGGAAACAGCGCGGGCGGCGGGGCTGCCACATCCCGAAGAATATGCAGTCATGGGGCTGCTGCATGACATAGGCAAGGTGGTGTTTAGTATGCAGATACCTGAAGCCAAACAGGAAGTGGACAAATTGGTTAAAAATGAAGATCTTTTTTCCATGGAAGCGGAAAAACGCCTGCTGGGCTTCGGACATGACCGGATCAATGCGTGGGTGTGCGAACACTGGAATCTGCCCTTGCCCCTCAAGGAGGCCATGATTTACCATCATGCCCCCAGTCTGGCCCGTTTTCATCC
>JAITGZ010000009.1 GCA_031280335.1 Deltaproteobacteria bacterium
CGGCGCGGCCGGGGTTCCCGCCGCGCCGCCGGCACCTGCCTCTGCGGCGGGCTTGGCTGCGGTTTCGGCAGAATCTTTGGCATCTTTGGGTTCGCGGCCCCTGGCACCATATTCGGTGGCGTACCAGCCGCCGCCCTTGAGTACAAAGGTGGTGTTGGAAATAATACGCTCGGAGGGACTGTCGCACACAGGACAACGCGGCGTTTCCACCTCATCGGCATGTCTGGTCCATTCTTCAAAGACCTGATGACATTCCTTGCAGCGGTATTCATAAATAGGCATGATTATTCTCTCAGAACAAAGACGGTTGGTGCCGCGTCAACGTTCGTCCGCCGTAAGGCTGACGTTCAGGCCTTTTTGGCTGCGGCCCTGGCTTCGCGCAGGCGCTCTTTGAGACGGACTTCACGGCGATGACGCTTACGATCCAATTCTTTGCGGCGCTCAACTTTTTTTTGAGCCATGTGGACTCCTTTAAGGTAAATGTGCTTGCAACGCTGTAAAATCTATGCTTCAGCCGTGTTTTGTCAATAGATTTTTTTAAAGGTTTTTAAATCATCGCGGCGGGCTGAATCCTCCTTGCCGCGGCTTGTTGCCTCCGGCCGCTTGTGTTAAAGCATGGGCGAAGCGGTGCCCCCACAGGGCGGTTTCACTTTGAAACCGCCCCAAGGGCGTACGGCATTTATGATATGGAGGTGCGGCCTTATGGCTGATCCGCGTTCCGCCTACACCCAAAGCGTCGATTTTTATGCCGGTTTGAGGCCGGAGGAGCTGCTGTGCGCATACGGCAGCCCCCTTTATGTTTACAATGAGGCGATGCTGCGTCTGCGCTGCCGGGAAATGCGCGATTTCATCCCCCTGCACCGGCTCAAGGTCTGTTATTCGGCCAAGGCCAACGCTAATCCGCATCTTCTGGAAATCATCCGTTCCGAGGGGCTGTGGGTGGACGCCATGAGTCCGGGGGAGCTGCTCATGAACCGGCGGGCGGGCTTCAGCCGGGAAGAAATTTTTTATGTCTGCAACAACGTGCATTCAGAGGAGCTGGCCCTGGCCGCCGCCCAAAGCCGCATTGTAAGCGTGGATTCCCTTTCGCAGCTGGAGGACTTTGGACTGGCCGCGCCCGGTGCCGAGGTGATGACCCGTCTGAATCCGGGTATTGGGGCCGGGCACCACCGCAAAGTGATCACCGCCGGCAAGGAGACCAAGTTCGGCATAAACCCTGAAGACATACCGCAGATCCATGAAATATGCGCCCGGCACGGACTTAAGCTGGCCGGTCTGAACCAGCATGTGGGTTCGCTCTTCATGCAGCCGGAGGCTTTTCTCCGGGCCGCGCGCCGCCTGCTGGAACTGGCCGGGGGGTTCAGCGGCCTCAAGTACCTTGATTTCGGCGGCGGTTTCGGCATACCTTACCGCAAATACGCCGGGGAGGCCCGTCTGGATATTGCCTCCCTGGGCCGGGCCTGCGCGGATTTATTCGGAGGGTGGGCCGTTAAAAACGCCTATTCCGGCTTGTTCATCCTGGAGCCGGGGCGTTACATCGCGGCGGAGGCCGGGCTGCTTTTGGGCACGGTTACAGCGGTAAAAAACAATGGACCCACCCGCTACGTCTGTACGGACATGGGCTTTAACATCCTGCCCCGCCCCATGCTTTACGGCGCATTCCACGATGTGGAGATTTACCGTCCCGCAGGGGAATCAGCAAGCGGCGCGGCGGAACTGCCCCAGGCCATTGTGGGCAACATTTGCGAGAGCGGCGATATCCTGCACCGGGATTACCCCTTGCCGCCCATAGATAAAGGGGATGTTCTGGCCTTGCTGGATGCCGGGGCCTACTGCTACTCCATGGCCTCCTCTTACAACCAGCGCCCCCGCCCGGCGGAGGCGCTGATCCGTCCGGACGGCTCGGTCAGGCTGATTCGCCGGCGGGAGAGTGTGGAAAATTTGCTTGACTTGATTCCTTAGGAAAAACTGATTAATTCGGGGTTCCGCCCCGAACCCCGCTGGGGGGAATAAGAAAGGGGCATGTTCGCCCAGGCGCGGCCTTATCCTTGCGGTAGCCGTTAGGCGGCAAGGACGCCTTACGGATAGCGACAGCATCGATGCCGCCCCTTGGCATAATGGCTAGGCACCCCAGACCCCCTTACTGTTTTTCAGCCGCAAAGCGGCTGAAAACGTATGCGGGATGCAGGGGTTCAGCACAAGGGTTGAATGAGTTCAGGAATGTATTTTTGCCGCTCCGCGCGGCCATATTAATGTTGTGCAGGAGTTTGCCATGCTGGATATTATCAGGCGTCATTCCCAATCCTGGGCGGTAAAGATTATTTTCGCCCTGATCATCATCGTCTTTGTATTCTGGGGGGCCAACACCATGAATATGGATTCCGCCCAGGCGGTGGCCGACGTGAATGGAGAGCCCATTTACCGCGAAGCCCTGGCCAGGGCCTTTGATCAGGAAATGCAGCGCCTGCAGCGGGATAACCCGGATTTTCCCGTTTTGGGCGTATGGGAAAAAGAAGCCCTGGCCGGGCAGATTCTGCGCAAAATGATCATCGGTGCCATGCTGCGGCAGGAGGCGGCCAAACTGGGCCTGGGCGTTTCGGATATTGAGCTTTCCGCCCATGTTTCTTCCATGCCCCCCTTTCAGGACGCCTCCGGGCGTTTCAGTGAAACGGCCTACCGCAGCGCCTTGGCCGCCGCCGGGCTGACCCCGGCCCGTTATGAGGAGATGGCCGGCGAGGAGCTTTTGCTGGCCAAGTTTCAGGACTATATCGCCGCCGCCGTCAATGTGGGCACGGCCGAGGCGCGGCGTATGTTCGATTTTGAGACGCAGCGCCGGGAGGTGGAGTACCTGCCCTTTGTCCATGCGAATTACCTCAAGGGCATAAAGCCCAGCGAGGCGGAGCTGATCTCCTTCTACACCGAAAACAGCGGGCGCTGGCGCGAGCCGGCCAAAGCGGAGGTGGAGTACCTTCTCTTTGACCTGCCTTTTCTGGCCGGACTGGAGGCTGTGGGTGAAGACGACGCCTTGGCCTACTATAAAGAACGTCAGGACGCCTTTATTTCCCCGGCCGCTTACCGCACCCGGCATATCCTGATCCGCCTGCCCCTGTCCCTGGATACCACAGAGGAAGAATTGCGCCAGGCCCGGCAAAAAGCGGAAAAAGCCCTGGCGGAAATAAAGGCCGGGGCCAAATTTGAGGCTGTGGCCCGCAAATACTCAGAAGACGAACTGAGCAGGGACAAGGGCGGCGATCTGGGCTGGCTGGAGGCCGGCAGGGCGGACCCGGCCTATGAGGCGGCGCTGGCCTTGCTGCCCGGCCTGGGCGAAGCGGGTAAAAAGTCCGCCAGGCTTCTGGACGAACCGGTGCGCACCTATAGCGGCTTTCATGTGATTGAGCTTTTGGATTACAAAGGGCCCAGCCCCCGTCCCTTTGAAGAAGTGCGGGAAGGCATTCTGGCCCAACTGCGGGAGGACGCGGCCTATGCCGCCATGCCCGAAGTCCTGGCAGCGGCGGAGGATGCGGCCATCACCGGCAAAAGTCTGGAGGAGTTCGCCGGGGAATACCGGGGCGAGGTACGGCGCAGCGGCCTTTTGGAACTTGCGGGCATTGCCTCCTTGCTGGACCTGACTGAAGGCGCGCTGAACGGCCTGGAACGCATGAAGGCCGGGGATGCCTTTACCGCCGCCATAAAGGCCGACAAGGGCTTTGTCTTGCTGCGCCTGAAGGAGTACGCCCCTTCCGGCGTACCTGACTTTGAAGTCTTGCGTCCCAAGGCGCTGGAGTCCTTCAAGGCTGAGGAAGCGGCCAAACTGGCCGGAGCGGCAGCAGCTGAGGCTCTGAAGTCGATACGGGAAGGCGGAGGCAAGGTTCCGTCTGCCCTGACCGGTAAAATACTCAAGGCCGAGGCCAGCCGCTTTACCGGCGTCATAAACCTGGGCCTGGCACCGCCGGAATTTACCCAGGCCATCTATCTGGTCAAACCGGGAGAATGGCTGGACAAGCCTTATGCCCTGGACGAACGCACGGTGCTGGTCAGGGTCAGGGCCGCGCTGCCCGTGGCGGAAAAAGATTGGGCCCAGGTGGGCGCGGCCTACACGGACGGCCTGAACAACCTGCGCAAGAGCGAAGTTTTCAGCCTGTTTCTTTCCAGATTGCAAAAACAGTCCAAAATTGAACTCAAACAGGATTACCTGCTCTTCAGGAATAATTCAAATTGAACCGCCCCGTCCCGGCCAGGGGGTTCTTTTTTCCACGGCTTCAAGCATGGATTCGCGCCCCTGCAACAGTTCCAGTCTGACCTGGTTGAAATAGGGCTCACGCAGGAAGCTGTTGGCTCTTTCCAGCAGGTTCTGGACGCGAAAGCTGAGGTCGTGCATGGTCAGGCTGTCTTCAGCCCCTATGAGCAGAACGCGTTCCCGCGCGCCCAGCGGGCGCGCCAGGGAGCTTAGTTCTTCGCCCATGACTGCGGGCCAGTTCTTCCAAAGTTCCACCAGGTGAAAATACGCCCGGTCGGGGCGCGCCGCCAGAAAGCGGTCTATGGCCTCTTTCAGGCTGACCCCGTCGGACTCATGGCGGCAAAGGCGCGGCATGGGGGCGTGTTCGGCAATGGGCGTACGGCGCATTTTTACTTTTAGATTACACACTCACGGCTAGTGTCTAATTGCAAAAATTCATAGCATAATTTTGGACAATAACCATACGGTTAAACTTGAAATTATCGTATAAAAAAATTTACCAAAGATTACCTGAGAACTCAAACAATTTCTTATTAATTTCCCCATCAATTTCATCCTCTGTTCCTTTGTAGTCTGAGACCCAGGCCTTCAGGCCGGAGATAGCCCGACCCAGCCCTGAAGGGCTTCACTGCCGCATTGCTCTTTTTTAGAAAATCGAATTTAGTTGGCATGTTTTTTGCTTCTAGCCCGCATATTTCATGAGCAAGCTCTCCCTGGTCAATTTTGAGCTTGCTCATGTTTTTCCATCGGACATTTTTCAAAAAGGACGGCACTATCGATTCAAACGGCGCAGGACGCCTTCGATTGTCGGATTTTACGCAATAATTCTGGTTTTTGGGCGCAAGTGTCCTGGGAAGTCCTCATTCTTCT
>JAITGZ010000022.1 GCA_031280335.1 Deltaproteobacteria bacterium
CTTTGCGCGTACTGGACGGCGCGGTGGGCGTCTTTTGCGCTGTGGGCGGGGTGGAGCCGCAATCTGAAACCGTCTGGCATCAGGCCGAACGTTTCGGCATACCCAAAATGGCTTTTATCAATAAAATGGATCGCCCTGGAGCATCTTTCAGCCGTACGCTGCAGGAAATGCGCGATATTCTGGATGCTTCACCTGTGGCTGTAACCATCCCGTTGGGGGAAGAAGAAAATTTTGAGGCAGTGATCGATCTGCTCACCCTTGAGCGTCTAGATTTTGATTCGCAAAGCCAAGGTCTGGAATATGGCCGCAGACCGCTGAACCTGGAAGAGGCGGCGGCAGCGGCTCCTTGGCGGAATAGTTTGCTGGAGGCGGCTGCGGATGAAGATGACGCGATCATGGAACAATACTTGTCCGGGGATGAGCCGGCTTTGTCCGCCCTTAAGATCGCTTTGCGCCGGAGCGCGCTGGCCGGGCGCATAGTGCCCGTCTATGCCGGCGCGGCCTTGCGCAATATGGGTGTACAGCCGCTTTTGGACGGTGTGGTGGATTTTATGCCCAACCCGGCGGAAGTGCCCCCTCCGGAGGCGGAAATGCCCGGCAGGGAAGGGAGTAAAGAAAAAATTGTTGTCTCCTCCGACCCGGAAGCCCCCTTGGCCGCCCTGGTTTTTAAGCTGTTTATGGAAGGGGGGCGCAAGCTTTCTTTGCTGCGCCTGTACGCGGGGCACATCAGCGAGGGCATGACCTGCTGCAACAGCGCTAGGGGCGAGACCGAGCGCATCACGCGCATCTTCCGCCTGGAGGCGGAAGAGCGCGAACCTTTGAGCCTGGCCGGAGCCGGTGATATCGTGGCGGTGCAGGGCCTGCGGTCCGTATTTACGGGTGATTCCGTAACCGCCAGGGAGCGCCAGCTGCTTTTGGAGAATATCTCGGCCCATCAGCCGGTCATTTCCGTGGCTTTTGAACCCAAAAACAGCGATGAAGGCACCAAGCTGGATGAGGCGCTGGGGCGCTACGTCCTAGAGGATCCCACGCTGAAGGTGGAAACGGATGAAGCGTCGGGGCAGCGCCTTGTCTCCGGCATGGGGGAACTGCATCTGGAGGTGCTGCGCGACCGCGTGCGGCGTGAGTACAAGCTGGAACCCAGGGTGGGCAACCCGCAGGTGGTCTGCAGGGAAAGCGTACGTAAAAGCGTTGCCGCTGAAGGAATTTTTGAGCGTGAACTGGGAGAAAAGGAACATTACGGTTATGTGCGCCTTCAGCTTGCCCCTTTGCCGCGTGGTCAGGGCAATGTAATCCGTCATGCCCCGGCTGTGGAGAACTGGCCGGAGAGCTGGCTTGCGTCGGCGCGTCAGGGTGTGGAATCCTGCCTGTATTCCGGTGTACTCAAAGGTTTTCCGGTACAGGATGTGTTGGTGGAAATTGTGGAAATGAAAAAACGCGAGGGGGGTTCTTCGCCCGTTGGGTATCATATGGCGGCGGTGGCCGCCATGAAAGCAGCTCTGGATGGAGCATCTCCCGTGCTTCTGGAGCCGATCATGCAGGTAGAGATATCCGTGCCGGAAAGTTTTTTGGGCGCGGTTTTGAATCTGCTGGCCGCGCATGGCGGCAAGATTGAACATATGCAGGAAAAGGGCGTACAAAAATTGGTCCGGGCTTGGGCCCCCATGCGGGAGCTTTTTGGTTTTTCCACCAGGCTGCGCTCGGCCACCCAGGGGAGAGCGGGTTTGTTGATGCGTTTTGAGCGTTTTGACGCTGTATGAGTCTGACGCCGCCACGCGCGAAAAAGAGCCTGGGGCAGAATTTTTTGCGGGATTTGAACCTGGCGCGCAAAATCGTGCAAACCCTGCGCCTTGGTCCGATGGATCAGGTAGTGGAGATAGGGCCGGGGCCGGGCATTCTGACCGGCCTTTTGCTGGAGGCCGCGCCGTCCTCTCTGACCCTGATGGAAAAAGACCCGTATTGGGCGGAAATAAGGCGGCTGGAGGCCGCCGCGCAAGAAGCCGCCCGGGTTAAGGTCATGGAAGGGGATGCCCTGGAGCAAGACTGGTCCGCCTATACGTTCCCCTGCAAGATAGTGGGCAATCTGCCTTACAATATAGCTTCACCCTTGATGTGGGAGGTATTGAGCAGGGCATCCGGTTTGGAACGGGCGGTTTTTATGGTACAGAAGGAGGTGGGCCTGCGGATTACAGCCGCGCCTTCCAGCCGGGCTTACGGCGCGCTTTCGGTGTGGATCAGAAATTTTTGCAGGCCGTGCTTGGAGTTTACGGTGCCGCCCCATGTCTTCATCCCCAGGCCCAAAGTATGGTCCGCAGTGTTGAGCTTTGACCCCATGCCCCTGGCGGAGCGTCCTCAGAATCCTGAAAAACTTGCGCATTTGCTCAAGATTTTTTTTCAGCAGCGCCGCAAGCAGATGGGAGTTATCTGGCGTAAAAATGGATACGAGACCGCTGTTTTGGAATGTTGCGGCATCAATCCTGCGGCGCGTCCGGAAGAGATCGCGCCCGAAGTCTATAAAAAACTGGCGGATATTTTTTAGGCCAGGACCTAATAAAAACTTGACTTTGGACCGAAAATAATGTTGTCTGCCTAAAATACCTGTCGTATAAAACGACATTCGGTAGGGCCAAAAAATTATTTCAGGAGGAGTCTTTTTATGACCAAAGCTGATTTGGTTGCTAAAATTGCCGGTAAAGCTTCCGTGAGCAAAACCGGAGCGGATCGTTCCCTGAACGCGTTTTTGGAAGCGGTTCAGGAACTGCTGGTGAAAGAAGGCAAATTGACCCTTACCGGATTCGGCACTTTTGTCGTTGAGTCCCGTAAAGCCCGTACCGGGCGTAACCCGCGCACCGGTGCCGCCATAAATATCCCCGCCTCCAAAGTGGTTAAATTCCGTCCGGGCAAGACGCTGAAAAGCCTTGTGCATTAGGAGGGGACTGTGCTGTTGATGCAACACGGTGAAACCATCCATAGTATGCTGCCTTGGGATATACCCTGGTGGACTACAGATCACGCGGTTTTTTTCGGGGTGCTTTATTTGGTGCTTACGGTGTTGGGACTGGGGCTGGCCTGTGTTTTTGGCAAGTCCTTTCGGGATTTACGCCGCAATATGTCCGGCGGGCACTGAATTCAAGCGCGATGGCAGAGGGCGGACTCAAAACCGTCCTCATTCTGTAAACCTGATCTGAATCGTGATTAAGGGCTTGTAGAACGTAATGTTTTGATCAAATTCTTGACCTTCAGGAGAAAAAGGGCTAATCAACTTTTTTCTCCTGTTTTATTTTTTAACCTACTCTGTGCCTGCGGGTCAGCGGGGTACGGTTTGATCCGTGCGGGTTCCTTGGCCCGCCCTTGAAAAAGGGGGTGATTTTTTGCCTGGCGTATATTTGAATGAAGATGAGTATAACTTTGACATAGCCTTGCGCCGTTTTAAAAAACAGGTCGAAAAGGCAGGTATTCTTTCAGAAATGAAAAAGCGGCAGCATTACGAAAAACCCAGCGTAATGCGTAAAAAGAAAAAGGCCGCCGCACGCAAGCGTCTGATGAAAAAGATGAGAAAGATCAATTCCAATTGAGCCGGTTTGATGACCAACCCGCCGCAGGCGGGTTGGTCAAGGCACACCCTCTCCGGCAATCGCATCCGGAGCAATTTCAGAACGGAATCACTCCAAGTTTATCCCGGCCTGTAAACGGCTTTTGCCCCAGTTTCCCTGCGGCTGGTACTGGAGAGCGCAGCTCTTGCCATTGTGGTAATTTTATGGACGCACACACGCTACAGGTTTTGGAATTTCCCAAACTTCTGGCTTATCTGTCCAGGTTTGCTGTTTCCGAGGCCGGAGCGGCGGCTTGTCTGAACTTACAGCCCGTTTCCAGCATAGAAGAGATTCGTTTTCAGCATCTTTTTTTTGAACAAGGTAGGCTCTGGCTGGATATTACCGGTTTTAAGCCGGCGGCCTTTCCTCGTTTGGATGGGGCGCTGGCTTTTCTGGAGCGGAGCGGGCAGTCTTTGGATTTGGACGGGCTGTGGATTTTTCGTCAGGCCTTGGGGCAGGTCGAGAATTTGGTGTCCTCCGTGCTGACGGGCTGGGCCTGTCATGGAAATGAGGCGGTTATAAGCGCGAACGCGGCACCGGAACAAGGGACACAGCCCCCTTGGCCGGTGCTGCTGGAGTTTTGCAGGGCGCGTCCTTTGCCGCAAAAAAGCAGCAGCGCCCTTGGGCGCTGCTTTAGCGATGACGGCGCTTTGCGGGACGAAGCCTCGCCGGAGCTGGCTCTGGCGCGGGGTGAAATACGCCGTATCCATCAGCAGTGCGGCCACAGGGCGGGAGAATTTATCCGCCGGTATAATCTGGCCCATTACGTGCGGGAGGAATACATAACCCTGGCCTCCGACCGCTATGTCATCCCGCTCATCAGCAATTTCAAGGGCAGGTTCCAGGGGGTTGTGCATGATTATTCCCAGACCGGAGATACCTGCTATTTCGAGCCGATGTTTCTGGTGGAGCTGAATAATCGTCTGCAGGAATTCAAACGCGCGGAAAGAGAAGAAGAACGCAAGATCTGCCTTTACCTTTCCGATTTGTTGCGTGCGGAAAAGCCTCAGTTGGACGATGCCTGCGCTCTTCTTGTGGAGATGGATATGCTCCAGGCCAGACACAAGTTAGGGCAGGCTCTTGATGGTGTGCTGGTGCGATTGGACGAGGGATTGCCGGTAAATCTACGCGAAGCGCGTCATCCGCTGTTGATTTTGTCCAGGGATACTCAAGGGGACGCCCCACGGCAGCCCACGCCTGTGGATATTCTATTGGAAAAAGGCCAGAAGGCGCTGATTGTCAGCGGCGGTAACGCCGGGGGTAAAACCGTCTGCCTCAAGACCCTGGGGTTGATTTCGCTCATGACCATGTGCGCCCTGCCCACCCCGGTTGCGCCCGGCAGTACTTTGCCTCTATGGCGGCACATAATGCCGTTTATTGGGGATGATCAGAGTTTGGAAGACCATGTTTCCACCTTTACGGCCCAGATTCGCCAATTGGCCGCTAATTGGGATAAATTCGGTCCGGAGGCCCTGGTTATTCTGGATGAGTTCGGGGCTGGAACCGACCCTTCTCAAGGCGCGGCTCTGGCCCAGGCTGTGCTGGACGAACTTATGGATAAAGGGGCCTTTATTTTTGCCGCCACACATTTTCCGGCCCTTAAGGTTTATGCCTTGTCCAAAATCGGGGTCAGGGCCGCCTCTGTTCTTTTTGATCCTGAGAGTAAAAAACCGCTTTTTCGTTTAATTTACGATCAGGTGGGGGCAAGCCAGGCTTTGGAGGTGGCTGCGGAATATGGCCTGCCTGAGGCGGTGCTGAAAAAAGCCCGTGCTTATCTGCTCATGGAGGGTGAAGATGCCGACCGTTTGCTGGATCGCTTGAATATGCTGGCGGCGGAACGGGAAAAAGAGATTTACGCCCTTAAAAATGAAACTGAGGCATGTTTACGCAGGCGTGAGGTATTGGAAGGACGTTTTGCGTCAGATAAAGAAAAGCTTTTTTCAGAAATACGCGAGCAGGCGCAGCAGGTGCTGCGCGAGTGGAAATCCGCCCGGGTTTCGCATAAACAGACCCTGAAGAATCTATCCAGACTGCGTGCGGCCATTCCACGGGATAAAGGACCGGAAGCGACCGAAGAAAACAGCCTGGGCAGGCCGGTTCTGGACCGTCTTCTCCCCGGCGAGGCGTTGCTTTACATTCCTTGGAACAAAGCAGGCAAGGTACTGGAAACGGATAAGGCCAGGGGGCGCGTACGTCTGGATTTATCCGGAGTCAGCATGTGGGTGGATGTGGAAAATCTGGCTTGTCCGCAGAGAAAAACTGGATTCAAATCCGCTACGGGAGGATTGGGGCTGTCCTCGATCGCTCCAGCCGGTTTTTTGCCGCGTCTGGATTTGCGTGGCCGGCGTGTTGAAGAGGCCCTGTCCGAATTGGGCGCGCTCATTGACTCTGCCGTCCTGAAGGGGAGTGAGCGGCTGGAAGTTTTGCACGGACGTGGAACAGGCGCTTTACGCCGCGAGATTCATGCTTATATTAAGCGTCATCCACAAGTGGAATCTTTTGATTTGGCCAATGAAGAGCAGGGCGGGGACGGGGTTACCCTGATTTTTCTGAAATGACTTGTTTCAGGCGCTTTCCGCCGGGTGTAATCTATGAGGAATGATCGTTCCGAGCTGTCTGTGGTCAAGCAGGCTGTAAAGGCGCGCCTGAGCATCGTCGCGGTGGTGGAGCGCTACATAAGCCTGACCCCGGCCGGCGGTGGGCGTTTTAAGGCCCCCTGTCCTTTTCACAGTGAAACCAATCCATCCTTTTACGTCTATGCGGACTCCGAGTCCTTTCATTGTTTTGGCTGCAAGGCCAGCGGCGATATTTTTGAATTTTATTGCAAATATCACGGCCTGGGTTTTATGGATGCCCTGCGGCAATTGGCTTTGGAGGCCGGGGTGCATTTAGGGGATATGCGCGTTTCGTCCAAAGCGGCGGAAGAACAAGAAAGGCGTAGCCGTTTGTTTAAGATGCACGAATTGGCGCAGAAGCGTTTTCGCGCCAATTTGTATGGGAATGGCGGCAAAGAGGCTCGTGAATATATAGCTGGGCGCGCATTGGACGATAAACTGGCAGAATCTTTTGAACTGGGTTGGAGTCTGGACGACTGGCAGGATGTGGTTAAGCTTTTTCAGCGGGCCGGTTATACGGAAGAACATGGCCTTGAGTCCGGTCTGCTGAAAAAGAGCGAAAAGGCCGGCCGTATTTATGACGCTTTTCGTTCCAGACTCATGTTCCCGATCAAAGATTTGCATGGCCGGGTGATTGCCTTTGGCGGGCGCGTTATAGGACAGGACAAAGAAGGGTATAAATATATAAACAGCCCTGATACGCCTATTTACAAAAAAGGAGACCATCTTTACGGTCTGGCGCAGGCGCGCAGGGCTATTTCAGCGCGAAAGTCGGTTTTGATCACCGAAGGATACATGGATGTTCTCACCTTGCATCAATTCGGCTATAATAACGCCTGCGGCGCGTTGGGGGTAGCTCTGACCCCGGAGCATGTGGCCCGGCTGCGAGGACTGACTTCGGATCTGGAGTTGATTTTTGATGGAGATTCCGCCGGACGCGAGGCTGCCTTTCGCAGCGTGGAGAGAATATTGCTTCACGGTTTGAAATGTCGTGTGGTTACCCTGCCTGAAGACCCTCAGGCTAAGGACATAGACCTTTTGCTCAAAGGGCATGGGGTCAAAGCGTTTGAGGATTTGCGGGCCAAAGCGCCTGACGGCCTGACTTATTGTATGCGCGTACTCAATAATCGATCTCCCGGCGCGATTATGGACTGGGTGAGGGATTTTTTGCATAAATTCAAATTGGAACGACCGGAGTTTGTTTCCAAATATATTTCAGATTTGGCGCTTGGTTTGGGGCTGGAAGAAAGGGTCATCCGCCGGGAGGTGGAACGGGCGGAATCAGTTTCCGGCGATGCGCCGGGCCAGCGGCAAATTGCCCCGGCACCCCCTCCGCGCTGGGAAAGGGATAGGCGTTTTATTGTCTTTGCCCTGCGTTACCCGCGTTATATCCATACTTTGGAACAGAAAGGGTTGGAGTTTATTTTGGAAACTCCCAGGGGCGCGTCTTTGTGGCTTAAGTTGTGCGGTATGAGCCCGCACGAGGTGGAAGAGGATATTTTTGAGGATTTTAGCGCGGAGGATAGGCAATTTTGTTTGTATTGCCGCCATGTGGATCTTCCGCCACCGGACGATGAGGCGGAAGAGCAGGACTGCCGGGAATTGTGCGAAAGCATTGAACGGCTTATCCAGTATAAAAACCGTCATTCCAATATACAAACCGTGGCGGCCTTGCGCGGCTTGCGAACAGGTGAAGAGGCAGCGCAAAAGGCAAGGTCTGAGGATGGCGATGTGGTGAATGAACTGTTCGAAGTCTATAATCGCGCGGCGCAGCAGCGAATGAGGAAAGAACATGAGTAATATAAAAGATATTCAACAAATAAAAGTGCTTATCGCCAAGGGTAAGACTACCGGGTATCTGACTTTTGAAGAAGTCAACAATGCCTTGCCTTCCGAGGCCAGTACGCCGGAAAAAATTGAAGAGATTATTGGCATATTTGACCAGTTGGATATTGTCATTGTCGATTCCGAAAAAGAAGGCAAAAAGATCAATGTGTCCACCGCTGAATCTGAAGATGATACCGCTATGGACGGCCATATCGGCTTGGTGGAAGATGATGACATGGCGGATTATTCTTCGCGCAGTACGGATCCTGTGCGCATGTACCTGCGTGAAATGGGCGCTGTCCCGTTGCTGGATCGTGATGGAGAGGTGCAGATTGCCAAACGTATCGAAAATGGCGAACAGGATGTGCTTTACGCTCTGGTGGAAGTCCCGGTGGCGGTGGAAGAATTGATCAATGTGGGCGATGACCTCAAACAAAACCGCATTAAACTGAAGGATGTAGTTAAAACCATTGAAGAGGATGACCCCAGTGAAGATGAGATGAATCAGCGTCAACGCGTCATTCTGCTTATGGAAGAGATTAAGGCGGCTTATAGGCGGGCGCGAAATAAAAGAATATATTTGCGCCTGGATGAATGCAATACTCTTGAGTACCACGTTGCTCCGATTCAGAAGGAAATTATTGCCTATAAAGAAGAAATAGTAACGCGTTTGCGCGATATAAAATTGGAAAAAACCCTGATTGATCGCATCATTGAGACGGTTGAGGATTATGTGCGGCAAATGCACAATTACCACCGGGATCTCTCGGCCTATATTCTGTCCACCGGCAGGGGACAGGCGGAATTGATGAAGATATTTGAGAACATGGACGCACGCGTCCAGGCTCCGGCGGAGGTCGCCGGCATGATCGGCCTGAGTGTGGAAGAAATTTTTCCCTTCAAAGAAATGATCATGGGCAAGGTGGAAATTCTTAACCGTTTACAAGAAAAATGCTGTCATAATGTAAGCGATCTGGAAGAGGTTCTCTGGAGAATCAAGCGGGGCAATATTACAGCCACACGGGCTAAACAGGACCTTATCCGTTCCAATTTGCGTCTGGTGGTTTCCATTGCCAAAAAATACACCAACCGCGGTCTGCAGTTCCTTGACCTCATTCAGGAAGGCAACATCGGCCTTATGAAAGCCGTGGATAAATTCGAATACCA
>JAITGZ010000182.1 GCA_031280335.1 Deltaproteobacteria bacterium
CTGTCCATGAATGAGCGCGCTCCTCGTAAGCCCTGGTTCGGCCTTGCCCAAGGCGCGTCCAAAATTTTTGCCGATACGCCGGCGCTTTTGTTCGGGGGATGTACAGCCGTGCGTTTGCGCCCCTCCTGGATGAAAAAAGCGGAAAAAACGCTCACGGGACTGGGGGCAAGGCTGATTGAAGCCACGGGCCTTGTCTGCTGCGGCGGCACATACAAACACGCGGGCATGTGCCAAAGCGCCGCAGAGGCGGCCCAAACCAATCTAAACTACTGGCGTTCTTTGGGCAGGCCCAAAGTGATCACCATATGCGCGTCATGCCTGCGCAGCCTGCGCCATTACCCGGACATGCCCGGCCTTTTGAACACAGCTGAAGCTAAAATCTGGATGGAGGCGCTCACGCCGCTTTCAGATTGCCTGCAGAAGGCTGAAACAGCCTTAACCCCCCATGTTCCTGAAAGTTACTCCTATCACAGCCCCTGCCACTGGGGCGGCAAAGACGCGGATATGCTTTGGCTGGAAAAAGCCTTGCCCGGCCTGCGCAAGGGCAAGACCCTGTGCTGCGGTTTTGGAGGCGTGTTCAAGCTCATGAATCCGCTCCTCAGTCGGAGCATGGCTGAAAAATGCTGGAAAGGCTTCGGACCGACGGTCAATACCGTATTAACCGGATGCAGCGGCTGCTCCATGCAGCTCGCCGCGCATGCTCCACAGAACGCCGAAACCCTGCACTGGCTTGATATATGGTGTGCCTGAATCAGTTGCGTAGGTTAAACAGTAAATATTTTAGGAGGGTATTATGGCGTCATTGGAACAGAATGAAATCATCCAGCCTCTCTCAATCAACAAAAACAAAGCCTTATGGT
This sequence comes from Deltaproteobacteria bacterium, assembly GCA_031280335.1. Lineage (GTDB taxonomy): Bacteria > Desulfobacterota > Desulfovibrionia > Desulfovibrionales > Desulfovibrionaceae > WRHT01. The sequence continues at coordinate 861 of JAITGZ010000182.1, forward strand.
ATCTGGCGGCGCTCGCGGCCCTGGCGCTGGTAATGCTCATGCCCTTGTCCGGCCTTTCCGTAGCCGGGCAGCGCGCCTTGGCCATAGCGGCCTTTGCCGTCATCGTCTGGGTTTCGGAGTGTATTTCTTTCTCTTTATCCGCCCTGACCATAGGTGCGCTCATGTGTTTTCTCATCGGTTTCGCGCCGGACGCAGCCACAGGCAAGGTCATTGGTCTCTCCGGCGCTTTCCGCATGGCCTTCAGCGGCTGGATTGAAGAAATGGTCTGGTTCCAGATGGGCGGTCTCGCCATAGCCCTGGCCATGAACGCCACCGGCCTGGACAAACGCATCGCCCTGGGCATCGTGGCCTGTTTCAAAACCAGCAAGGGCGTTCTCATCGGCATCATCCTGGCCACCAACGCCCTGGCCTTTTTCATGCCTCCGGTCGTGGCCAGAATGGCGGCCATGGTACCCATCATTCTGGGCATCCTGGCGGTGTTCGGACAGAAAAAGGACAGCCAGTTCGCCGCCTACCTGGGCACCACTGTGGCCACCATGGGCAACACCTCGGCCTTCGGCCTGTTGAGCGGCGGCAGCATGAACCCCCTGGTGGCCTCCTTTGTGGAAAAAGCCACAGGAGTTACTGTTTCATGGTTCGACTGGTTCATCTGGTTTTATCCTTATACCATTGCCACCTCCATCACGCTGTATTTCATCGTGAACTATCTCTTCACCGTAGAGGTGCGCGAAGTCCCCGGCGGCAAAGAAGCCATCAAGCGCCTCTATACCGAACTCGGCCCCTGGACGGCGGCGCAAAAACGCCTGCTGCTGCTGGCCACAGCCACCATCCTCGCCTGGGCCTGTAACAATGTACTTTTCAGCCTGAACCTGACCTGCATTACCCTGGTTTCCGTGGTACTGCTCATGACACCCGGCGTGGGGGTCATCTCATGGGAAACCCTGCAGGGCAGGCTCCCCTGGGGTACCATGCTGCTCTTTGCCACCGGCATCGCTCTCGGCATGATGCTGCTCAATACCGGCGCGGCCGTCTGGTTTGCCAACGCCATATTCGGGGGTATAGGGCTTGCCGGTTTCGGCGCGCTTTCAGCGATTTTCGTCTTCGCCCTCATCGGCATCCTGCTGCACTTCGGTTTCAGCAGTTCCACAGCGCTGTGCGCCACTTACATCCCTGTGGCCATAGCCTATATCCAGTCCAGCGGCCGCACCGACCTTTCACTGGTGGGCATTCCGCTGATCATCCTCATAGCCACCGGGTTGACCATACTGGTGGTCAACACCCCCAACACCATGATCGCTTACAACTCCGGCACGTTCAGCTCGCGGCAGTTCCTCAAGGTGGGCGTAATCAATGCGCTTGTTTCCATGGCGCTTATTCAGATTTTCGCCGCCACATACTGGCGCTGGCTCGGTATTGTTTAAACCCGTGCGGCGCAGCCCGCGCCGCAGGCCGTAACAAGACCGGCCAAACCTGATAAAGTAACGGCTTAAAAATAATAATCATGCGGGGATCCACCCCGTACCCCGGTTAAAAGAGGAAAAACCATGTCTCAAAAACCAACGGCTTATGAAATTGCGATGCAAGGACTGGAACAGGTGGCCAAACTCATGCGCCTGAGTGATGAAGCGGTGGGATATTTACGTACGCCGCAGCGCCTGCTGGTGGTGGAAATCCCCTTGCGCATGGACGACGGTTCGCTGCGCTTCTTTACCGGTTACCGGGCGCAGCACAACAGCGCCCTTGGCCCGGTGAAGGGCGGCACCAGACTCCATCCCGAAGAAACCATGGATGACGTGAAGGCGCTCTCTTTTTGGATGAGCATAAAAAACGCCCTGGCCAATATACCGGCCGGAGGAGCCAAAGGCGGCATCGCCGTGGACCCGTCCACCCTCTCGCCCGGCGAATTGGAACGCCTCTGCCGCCGGTACATACAGGCCATTCTGCCCCTGATCGGGCCGCAAGTGGATATACCCGGGCCGGATATAGGTACCCCCCAGCAGGTCATGGCCTGGTTCACCGATGAGTACGAACGCCTGACCGGCAGGCATGAACCGGCCGCCTTTGCTGGCAAGCCCCCCATCCTCGGCGGTTCCGCCGGCAGAGACCGGGCCACAGGTCTGGGCTTGATTTTTTCCATGGAAAAAATCCTGGAAATGCGCGGGGAAAACCTTGAAGGCAAAAAAGTGGTCATCCAGGGCTATGGCAACCTCGGTTCGCACGCCAGCCGCTTCTTTGTGGAAAAAGGGGCCGTTGTTACCGGCATATCCGATGTACACGGGGGCATTTATAACCCCAAAGGGCTAGACATCAAAGCCGCTTTCGAAACAATAACCCGGACGGGCGGCATCAAGGGTCTGAAAGACGGCGACCCCCTCACCAACCAGGAACTTCTGGAACTACCCTGCGATCTGCTTGTGCCCTGCGCCCTGCAAAGCCAAATCACCAAGGAAAACGCGGACAAGATCAAAACCCGCTATGTCCTGGAAGGAGCCAACGGCCCCACCACCCCGGAGGCGGAAGACATTCTGATGGATAAAAATATCTGCGTCATCCCCGACATAGTTGCCAATGTCGGCGGCGCGGTGGTGGCCTACTTTGAACTGGTGCAGGATTTATACCTGTATTCCTGGGACGAGGCGGAGGTCTTTGCCAAACTCAAACAGATCATGCGCAAAACTGCGGATGAGGTTTGCTCCATAGCGGCAGAAAAAAATGTGCGCCTGCGCCATGCCGCCTGGATGTCCGCCCTGGGCAAGATCATCACGGCCATGCGCCTGCGCGGTTGGATAAAACATTAAGGGGTTAACCCCCTTTGGAAATCCATCCAAGCTGCCGGATGGTTCATTGCAAGAGTTAATTGCTCCATAACCAAGAAGTGAGGGATGGCATGAAACAATATATAAAACAATGGCTGCCCGCCGCCGTACTGAGTACGCTGCTCATCGCCAGCGGGTTCATCATGCCTTATACCGGCCTGGACTTGAAAACAAAACAGGCGTTGATCATCTTTTTTATATGCATTGTCTTCTGGATATTCAGACCTCTTCCGGAATATTTGTCCGGCATGTTGGGAGGGGTGGCGCTCATCCTTATTGCCGATATTCCCATGGGCCAGGTGCTGAGCAGTTTCGCTACCCCCGTGTGGTGGATGGGGCTGCTTGCCATGATTCTCGGCATAACCATCAACCATACAGGCCTGGGCAGGCGCATCGCTTACCTTTTGTTGTCCAAGGCCGGCAGCACCCCTTTGAGAATCCTTTTTTCCACCACCATGGTCAATAACATCCTGGCACCCTTCATCCCCAGCAACACGGCGCGCGGGGCTCTGCTCTGCGGCATCACGGACAGCCTGTGCGACAGCCTGGGCTATGTCCCCGGAGAAAAAAAAGGCGACCACACCATTATGCTCGCCAACCTCTACATCAACACCACCAACACGTTCATATTCATGACCGCCATGGCCGGCAACCTCCTTTGCGTCAAAATCATCGCGGATGCCACGGGACATCAGGTAACCTGGATGGAGTGGTTTTACGCCGCCTTTATCCCCGGTCTCCCCCTGATGATTATCCTGCCGATCCTTATCAATAAGATTTTTCGCATGCAGCCCCCTCCCGCAGGTTTTAAAGGAACGGAAACCGCCAAGCGATGCCTGGCCGAACTCGGCCCCATGACCAAGGCGGAATGGAGCGCCGCCATCATCATGAGCGTAACGCTGCTGCTCTGGGTAACGGAAAACTTGCACGGGTACAACTCCACCATTTGTTCTTTTACCCTGGTACTGCTGCTTGTACCCGGCATAGGCGCGGTAAAATGGGAAGACATCGGCCCGCGTATCCCTTGGCCCGCCCTCATCTGGCTCGGCTTCGCCATGGGCATGGGGGCTATCATTGACAAGCTCAAAGGGTTCAGATGGCTCGTGGACAGCCTCGTGATGGATTCCGCAACATTCCAGTCCATGAGTTTCAGTTCGTTCATGCTCGTTATGATTGTCTGCATTATTTTCATCCACTTCATCTTCGCCGGGATGAGCGCCATGGTCATGGTCATTGTGCCCATCTCCATCGCGCTGGCCCAGCAGCGCGGCTTCGACCCCGTGGCCGTAGGCCTTGCCGCCTCCATGGCTACGACAGCGGGTGCCTTTTTTATGCCCTTCAACAGCGCGCCGAACCTGATTTTCTATGCAACAGGCCGGTTCGACGTAAAACAACAAATCCTTGGCGCCGTGCCGCTGGCCATATTGATATGCCTTGCGCTCACTCTCGCGCTGTTTTTCTGGTGGCCGTTCATCGGCATGGTCAGACTGTAGCGGGAAACCATATGCATACAGGAACAACAATACCCACGCCCGATAAGCGCCTTATGGACGCGTGCGCCGCCGCCAAGCCGTTTTTCATCGAAACCCTCAGGGATCTGGTAAACATGGATTCGGGCACGGACAACACAACGGGCCTCAACCGGAAAAAAGACTATATTGCAGCTGCCATGCAGCGTACAAGGGCGGACGTTACGGTACTGGACGCGGCCGGCCCGCGCGCCGGAACCTACAATATCAAAGCCGAACGCCGGGGCAAGGGCAAGGGGAAAATCCTCCTTATCTGCCACTATGACACGGTCTGGCCCGAAGGCGAAGCCGCGAAAAGGCCGTTCACCATAAAGGAAAACATCGCGTACGGACCTGGCGTGGCTGACGCCCAGCACAGTATCGCTGGCATCATCACCTTGTTCAAAATAGCCGCCGAGCTGCGCTGCGGCGAGTTTGACACGCTCAGCGCCGTGATGAACGCCGATGAGGAAAAAGGGTCTCTTGGATCCAAAGACCTGCTTCTTGAAGAATCTTCACGGCATGACGTGGTGTTTTCCATGGAAGGCGGAGGCATTGACGCCGACCGGATTATCATCGGCGTGCGGGGCAATAACAATGCCACCATCACCGTTAAAGGACGCGCCGCCCACTCCGGAGAAAACCCGCAAGACGGACGCAACGCCGGCGAGGAACTGGCGCATCAAATGATCCAGATGCGCGGGCTTTCCTGCCTGGAAAAACGAACGGACACAAACTGGACCACGGGGTCCTTCGGCACCATGCACAACATCATTCCTGACACCGCAACGGCCACCATGAACGTACGCACGGCTCTCGCCTCGGAGGCGGACCGGGTGGAAGCGGCCATGCGTGAACGGATTAAAAATGTCTCCATCGCCGGATGCACAATCAGCCTCGAATTCACACGCATCAGGCCGCCCTTTGAATGCACGCCGCTCACGGAAAAGCTGGCGGCGGCGGCGCAGAAGGTTTATCATTCAGAGCTGGGGCGCGAACTCACCCTATCCTTCATGGGCGGAGCTTCCGATGCCAACTTCGCCTGCCGGAACGCCTTGGTGCTGGAAGGCATGGGCATGGGCGGCACCAACTGGCACGCCCTTTCGGAATGCCTCGCCCTTGACGGAGTCCCCGACAGGCTCTACCTGCTCTTGCGCATGATACAAATGGTAAGCGGGGGCGATA
>JAITGZ010000159.1 GCA_031280335.1 Deltaproteobacteria bacterium
CCGCCGCCCGGTCCGGGCAGGAGCATGACGCCTCCGGCCAAAATGATGACCGGCGCGGCCAGTTTGACGGAGGCCGTCCCCACAAGGTCGATGTCAACGGCGGCAACCGAGGCCTTGAGACCGGCCAGGGCGGTGAGGTTCATCCCGGCGGTGGCCGTTATATCCTTGCCCGCCTGGACAAAGGCGTCCAGAGTCGCCTGGGCCGTGATGCTGCCCCCGGCCTGGGCGGTGATGTCCTTGCCCGCCTCGATCTTGACGCTGTCTCCGGCCTTGGCTGTTATGCTTTTATCCGCTTCCACTTCCACATCGCCGCGCACCGAGGCCCCCAGCTTGTGCGCGGCCCGGTCGTACTCCAGCCAGGTACCGTCCTTGAATTTTCTGTGCCATTTGTCCCCGCTGGACACCGGCGGCGCGTCCGCGCCGTACATACAGCCCAGCACAAAGCCGCTTTCGCGGCCAATGGGCAAAAATAGGCAAAGTACCTGATCCCCGATGTCCGGCAGGTCAAAGGCCGCGTCATCCCTGGCCCTGGGCAGCAGCACGGGCAGCCAGCCGCTCACGGTTTCTCCCCCGGTTGTATCCTCAAAAAGGGCGCGCACGCGGCATTTGGCCGGGTCGCGGGCGCTCACAAAGCCCACCCGGACAATCTGGGCCAGGAGATCGCGCACAAGCTCAAGATTTTCCATTTGTTCTTGTCTCCATCCGGGGGCCGCTCGCCCCCGCGCCCCCGCCAAAGGGGGTTACCCCCTTTGGAAACCCATTCAAGTTGGCGCTAAAAGCCCCTTGTCGAGGGGGTTTGGGGGGAATTATTCCCCCCAAATGGGGTTCGGGGCGATAGCCCCGGAAAAACAACCCTCTTTTAAAATCTTCCATTTTCAATATTCCAGCGCCGCGACCAATGAAAGGCGGCTTTCAGCCGCGCCGTCCGCCCTCAAGGTCAAACTCGCCTCGGCGATGCTGTACAGCCCGTCATAAGCGCCCCAGCCTTGCAGCTTTACCGTGCCTCCGGCTCTGGCCAGGGGCTGGGCCTGGCCCTGAAACTCCGCTGTCCGGCCCTGGGAATTTTTGTTGCGCAGTTCGGCAAAGGCCACGCGCTGCGCCTGGGCCGCGTCCTCCACCTTTTTGTTCAGGTTGAGGGTTTTGGCCGTGTCCGGGGCATTGTCCAGGGTTGCCGTGTATTTCATGGTCTTGCCGGAGGCGGCGTCGGTGTACTTCAGCACCGCCGCCTTATAGACCTCGCACTTGCCGCGCCGGGCCGTGAGACTGCCGCCGTCGGCCCTGCGCAAAAGCAGGGGCGGGGCGGCATCCGCGTTCTTGCCCTGGTAGATGACCAGATTGTCCAACGCCACGCGCAGTCGGCAGCCCTGCTCCGAGGCCAGGCGCTGCAAAAAGGCCAGGTCGCTTTCCTGACGCTGTTCCACGCGCTTAAAGAGAATCTCCGGCGCTTCATAGACCGGGGTCAGGGAAGCGGCGGCGGCGATGTCGGCGGCCACGCGCTCAAAACTGACGTTCTCCCAGGGGCGGGTCTTGCGCTCCGCTGAAAGAGCCGCGCTGACAGCGGCGGGCAGCGCTTTGATGGTAACCACATCTCCGCCGCTCCCGCAGGCCAGCTCATCCTCATCCACCTCAAACGCCCCGCAATCCAGCTTAAAGCGGTCGCCCGGGGTGAACCAGTTTTCAAAATAGAGGATGGGCCTTACCACATCCCCGTGGTTTACCGCCCATTCGCCCTGCCAAAGAGCGTCCCGGTCAGCCAGGGTCAGGCTTATCTCGTCCGCCTGGCGGTCGCTCTTTTCTGAAAAGGTGAAGGAGAGCATATCCCGGCTCACTTCCGCGCTGATATTCGCGCCCTGGTAGTTCACTTCAAGCCTGGCCCGGCGCATTTCAGTCCGTCTCCTTTTTCCAGGGCGGAGGCGCGGATACGGAAATTTTGCCGGACACAGGGGGCACAGTTACCCGCGCCTCGCCATAAAAAAGCAGGACGCCCCTGGCCTGGGGGTTGGCCGCCAGCAAAGCTGACATAGCAGCCTCCGCATCGATGCTGTCGCTATCCGTAAGGCGGCCTTGCCGCCTGGCGGCTACCGCGCCCAGCTCCTCGCGGGCCAGCTGATCCCAGGCCTGAGCCTGTATGGTGGAGCGATCACCAGGCATAGTCCACCCTGGCCTTCTGGCGTTCCACCTCGCCCAGGAGCCGCCGCATAAGGCCGCGCATGAAATCCTCGATCTCCGGCTTGTGTTCGCGCAGATGGGCTTCAAAAACCTTGCCGTCCGCGCCCATATCCACGCTGATGGGCATCTCCACGGTTATGGAAGCGCCGCCGCCCAGCCCGGCGCAGGCATAACCCGGCACAGAGCCTATGTCCGGGACATCCGCTACCGCGCCCATAGTGTCCGCGCGGTAATCGATAATGCCCGCGCCCATGCCTTCACCGGCCGAAAGGGCCAGTGGCTCAGGCGCGTCATCCCCGCCTATGCCCAGCAGACTCCCCACATAGCGTATGCCGCGCCCCAGCGGCCCCAGGGCGTCCAGCACCGTATTCACAAAGCCGATAAACTTGGCCCTGATGCCGTCAAAGCAAGTGAGCAGTATAGTCCCCAGGGTGATGATGCCCATGATGGCCAAACCTATGGGGTTGGCGGCAAAAGCCAGGCCCATGACCCTTATCCCCGCCGCCGCCGACAGCGAGGCCCCGCGCATGAGCCCCATGCCCGCCGCGTAGGCGCGGCTCGCCCCGGCCATGACCCATGTTTTAGCCGCCATGACGCCCGTAACGGCGCTGTGCCGCAGCCCGGCCAAAGCCCCGGCATTGGCCGCAACCGTGCCGGCGCTCTGGGCAGCTGTGGCCGCGACCCGCGCCCCGGTGAAGCGCAGCAGGGCGCCCTGGGCCAGCAGCAGGCCGCTTTTGATGAAAGAAAAAGCATAAGCCGCCACCTTGCTCACCACAGCCAGGGTAAGTATGCCTGTGGCCAGGCCGACCACTATCTTTGACGGTATGGGGAATTTTTCCATAGCCAGGGAAAGGCCATTGGCCAGACCCTGTATGCCTCCGGCGGCCACCCTGATTGCGGGCGCGAGCAGATTGCCGAAGGCGATGGCCGTATCCTGCAGGGCGCTTGTCATGACGATAAGCGATCCCTTGGTATTGTCGGTCATCTGGCGTGAAATACGCGCTGTGGCCCCGGCGGCGGCCTTTTGCTTGGCGATGTAGGCTTCTAAGGCGGTAATCACCTTGCCGTTGGCGTCCACAATGGTTTCGCCTTCTTTATCCACTGTGGAGCCGGCCCAGCTCATCAATTCCACCATAGATGAAGCAGCGCGTTCCCCAAAAACCTTTTTGACCAGTTCCATTTTTTCAGCGCTGCCCATGTCCGCTGTGGCTGCGGTCAAATCCTTTAGAATTTCCACAAAGGGGCGCAGGTCGCCTTGAGCGTCTCTGGTGGCCACGCCCAGGCCGGAAAGAGCTTCTTCACCCCCCATCACCCCATCCAAATCCAAGTCTTCCACGTCTTCGCCTGTGGCCCGGAGCTTTTCCAGAGCCGCCGCCGCCTGCCCGACAGGCGCGGCCAGGCGCAGCATGGCGGAACGCAGGGCCGTGCCGGCCATGCTGCCCTGAATGCCCGCGCTGCCCAGCACTCCGGTCATAGAGGCGGTTTCCTCCAGGGAAACCCCCAGGGCAGATGCCACCGGGGCCACGTATTTCATGGTTTCACCCAGGGTTTCCAGGGTGGTGTTGGAGGAGGTAAAGGTGGAGACCAGCACATCGGAGACTCGCCCCATCTCGGCGGCGGGGATTTTGAAGCCGGAAAGGATGTTGCTGGAAATATCCGCCGCCCGGCCCAGGTCAATGGCCCCGGCTGCGGCCATGCCCAAAACGCCGGGCATGGCCGCGATGGTCTCTTTGACGTTGAACCCGGCCATAGCCAGAAACTGCATGCCTTCGGCCGCCTGGGAGGCGGAAAAAACCGTATCCCGGCCAAGCTTCCGGGCAGTGGCGGTCAGCAGCTCCAAATCCTCGCCGGTGGCCCCGGAAAGAGCCGCTACCCTGGACATGGCATACTCAAAGTCTATGGCAATCTTGGCCGGGGCGGCTACCATAGAACCCAGGGCCAGCGCGTCCATAAGCCCGGCCCGGGCTTCGCCGCGCTTGCCCCGCAGCTCATCCAGCTTGCGCCGGTTGTCGGACAGGGCCTGCTGTTTTTTGCGGGCCTTGTCCATTTGCGCCGAAAGCCCTTGGTACTCGCCGCGCAGACCCTTGACGGAATGTCCGGCCATGACGGTGGCCCCGACACTCTCCCTATAGGCGGCCGAGACCCCCCGCACGCGCCCGGTCAGAGTCTGCACTGCTTTTTCCGCCCGCGCCACCTGCCTGGCCAAACCGGCATGGCCTCCGCCCGCCGCCTCCGCCTGGGTCTTGAGGGCGGCCAGACGCCCCCGCGCCGTCTTCAGTTCCGCCGCCAAACCGCTCAGCTTGACCCGGTTTTTTTCCAGCCCCTCGCCCAACTTGTAGGCCGGGGTATTGGCCAGGCCCTGGACGCTCTTTTGCAAAGAGCCGATCTGGGCCTTGGCCCCGGAAAACATGCCCTTGAAGCCGCTCCCCAGGGAGCCGTCCATGACCAGATTAAAGGCGAGGGTTTTCGACATTTGTTCTTGCTCTGTTTCGCGTTATGCCGTAAGAGTAATCCAATGAAACCCGACTTTACTCATGCCAATTTCGCGCATGCCTTCACCGATTACGGCAGTGCCGCCCTGCTTATTTTCTTCATTCTCTGCCTTATTTCCGATGGCGGCCTGCTCTTCATCGCCCGCAGCCCCAGACGCAATCCGCGCAGCATGAAAATTTTCTTCTCTCTCTGGGGCGCGGTCTGGCTGTGCCTGTTCATGATCACCCCGGCGCCCGGAGCGGCGCATTGGTTTTGGTACGCGGCAGGCGCTGTGCTTGTGCCCGCCGCCTTGCTCTTTTCCTTCCATCTGCGCAAACCTGTCGGCCCCATGCCTTCCCCGCCGCCGCATCATCGCTGCGCCTTTTACTGCTCTCAGGAAAGAGAGCATGAAAATTGCGCAACGGAATGTAACCTGCACCCGCAATGGCAGAGCGAGTACAAAGCCCTGATGAGAAAGGCCAAAAACGCGCGGCGGGGAGACAGCGGCGCGGGTTCCGGTTTTTTGGCCGGATTGCTGCTGGGCGGCTGGTTCTTTGGAGACGATTCATGACGCCCTCTTCGGCAAAAGCTCCAGATAACCCATAAATTCCCCGCGCCGCATGGCGCGGAGTTCCGTCCTGCTCCAGTGGCTGTGTTCCGCCAAAGCCAGCATGGCGGAGCGCAGATTTTTCAAGCGGCCGGAGGCGGGGCTTCCTCCGCCTCCGGTTCCGCGTTTTTTGCGCCGCCATCCCCCGCCAGAGCCGCGTAAGCCTCGCGCAGCCGCTTGTAATCCGCGCTGCGCATGGAGCGCGTCTCTTCGTACCTCAGCCCGCACAAGCGGGAGAGCAGGCACATCTCCACAGTCAGGGCGTTTTCACCCCGGCCCATATCCTGGGCCATGCTCAGGGCGTCTTCTTCATCGCCCATGCACGGATCGCGCATGTCCAGGGTGGCGCGGGCAGCGCCGCCGATCTTCAACGGACTTGAGAAATGTATGCTTTTCATGTTTTACATGCCCAGGTCGGCGCGCACTTTGGCCAGCATATCCACGCCGTTCACGGCATGGATGAAGTTGCGCTTGTCAATGAGCAGGCGCGGGACGCCATCCACCTCGACCAGCAGGCGGGAAAGCTCCAGCACCGTGGTATTGCCGTGTTTTTTGCCCGTTTCCATGGTACCCAGGGACGCGCTTTTCGGCTCGCCCTGCAATACCAGACGCAGAGCCTGGGGCAGACGCAGCCCTGTGGCCGGATCGGTGGCCTGTTGCGAGGCGCGCAGTTCCAGCAGATTGCCTTCCAGGGGGTTGAGCAGGGAGTAAAACTCCGCCGACTGGCTGACCCAGTTCAAGGTACAGCTCATGGACGAAGTCATGCCCAGGGTGGGCGCTTCGATCTCCCCGGCGATGCCGGAGCCGGAAAGGGTCTCCGTCATGTAGGACAGTTCCGGCATATCAACCGTGGCAACGCCCAGAAAGGACTGCCCGTTTTTATACACGCGGAAGGATATGGTTTGTTCGATAAGCATGTTTTTTTGCTCCTTTTAGATAACGCCCGGTCGCTTCCGCGACACGGGCTTTCGCGCTTGTTTGCTTCGCCAGGCTAAGCCCGGCTCGCAAGCCTACACGCTCCGGCCAGGATAGGCCGGCCCCGCATTCCGTCACAAAAGCCCGCACGGCGGGCTCGGCCAAAGGCCGGAGCAAGCCCGGCTTTGCCGGGTGCCGCGATGGTTTAAAACCGCCGCATCACGGCCCGCCTGAAACGCCGCCCCCGCTACCCGAAAAGTGTTTCCATATACGCCGGATCAAACTCGAAGATGCCCCAGATGACCCGGTTGGGCGGGGGCGGGGTGATGGAGAGCTTGAATTTGGCGATGCCGTCCATAAGGTCGGTCAGCGGGTTGTACTGGCCCAAAAATTCAATCTTGCCGCCCAGGATGATTTCCTGAGCCGCGTACCCGTCCAGGCGTATCTGCTCGCTGTCCAGAATGGTCTGAATCTGGCGGCGGTTCAGCGGGTTATCCACCTTGCTGAAGTAGGTCAGGATGAAGCTGTTGCGGTACCAGCAGAAGAAGCGGCGTATGGGGATGAAGGCGTCCTTGGGGTCGGTGTTGGAAGGGTAGCAGGCCGTGCGGTTGCCCCAGGCCTTCCAGCCGCCGTCAAAATTGCTGACCGTGTTTATGCCCTCGCCGTTGAGGGAATTGACTTCGTCCAGGCCCAGCCAGAGTTCCGCGCCTGCCGCGCCCAGGGCGCGGGTGATGTTCAGGCGTTTGTTGGAGGGGGAGACGTGCGGGGTGCCCCCGGCCTCACGGTCGGTTTGGGAGATGCGCCCGGCCAGGTGGCAGGACAGGTGATAAACCTCATCTCCCAGACCCGCGCGCGGCCAGCAGAGCATAAGATTGGGATCGGTCAGATTGTTGCTGTTTTTGTAGGCCGGGACTTCGGTGAAGTTCGGGACGGTGTCCGGCGATATATCGGCGGCGGCCATGCACTCGAACAGTCCGTTTATGGACTTGGTCTTGGCGGCCATCAGCACGGCCACGGCCGGGTCTTCGCTGAACTTGGGGGCCAGGATGATGCCGGGCACTTTACGGAAGCGGGGGAAGACCTCGCTCACCAGCTCCAGGCCGGTTTTCTTCATGGTAACGGCGTCAATGCCGCCGATGATGTCGGCGGAGCTGACGGCCAGGGGGGAGGCGTGCGTATCCGGGTTATAGACGTTCACACAGACAATGGGCGGGGCGTTGTACTGCGAGAGCAAGACCTTGGCCGCCTCGCAGAGGGTGTATTTTTCATGCAGGCCGCTTTCATCCTCCGGCCAGCCCATTTCTTTGACAAATTCCTCCAGGGAGTAATAGAGCCGGGGCGTGTTGACATACTTGGGGTTCGAAGGGTCCAGCGTGTCCACCGGGGCCGTGCCGACAATGAAGGGCAGGTTGGTATCCACGTCCCGGCCGGGGACAAGGCTGGTGGGCAGTTCGCGGGTATAGACGCCGTGCAGGTAAGCCATGATTAGTCTCCTGTGATAATTTTGCTCTCCAGGGCTACCTTGGCTGCGGCCTTGGAAAGGGCGGATTTGGGGTTGGCAAGGTCTTGGAGCGCCCGGCCCGTTTTCGCCGTGGGGACGAAACAGGCCGCGAAATGGGGGCTTTGCTGAAAAAGACAGGCGCAAAAGGCGGGGATGCCGTTGTGGAAGACCGCGCCCTTGAACACGGGTTTGCCGTAAGGACGGCTGGGGCCAAGATATATCCTGGCCTCCGGCGCTTTGCGCGTCTTGACTTCGGCGGGCGCGTCCGGGTTTTGGATTTTAGTCATAATCAGGCTCCTGTGGTGTTTTGAGGCCGCTGCCGCGTCCTGGCGGGATATCGCGCATGAGCCGCTGCGGGAGGGCATAGCGCCACTTGGCGCTGACGGTCATAAGGTGATACAGATGCTGTTTTTTTCCCGGATCAGGCTTGGCGCTGGTCAACGGCAGCTCCAGCTCGAACCTGCCGCCCAGCAGACGGTGGCGCATAAGCGCCAGTCGCAGGTGATCCATGACCGCCGCGCAGAGCAGCTCGGCCTCCTCCGCGTCCGGGCCGTTTGCCCCGGGCGGCGTATGCAGCCCGATCACCAGGCTGGTTTCATCCACGCTTTCGTTCGTCTCGTTTTCCTGATCCGAGCCGTTGTCCCAAAGGATCAGCACAAAAGGAAAGCGATCCGGCAAGTTTTCCGTCCCTGTAGTCGGCAATCCCCCCAGAAATACGGACGGAGGGCCATGCGGCACGGCGGAGCCGGGCAGTTCAAAGTCCCGCATGGCCCTTTCCACAAAGGCTTTAAGATCGGTAAGCAGCTGGGCGGCGCGCATTATCTTGCCCCTGTCCTGTCCAAAGCCGCGTTCATCTCCCGGAGCAGATGGCGGCTGAAACTGTCATCCGCCTCCGCCTGTAGTTCGTGGGTGTGGACGAAAAGGGCTTCCACCGGCGAAGGGCCGTGCTGGCTGCGGTATTCAGTCTCCCCGGTCAACTTGTCATAGCTGCTGACCATGACATACTGTTTGCCGGTCTTGCTTCCTTTGAGAATAAAGGGCTTGGCGTTGGGGAAGCCCCTGGAGACGGGGACGAAGCGCGCTCCTTTTCTTTCCGTCTTTACGCTGACGCCCTGGCGCGGTCTGCCGCTGCGCGGCCCGGCAAAAGCGGCGGCCCCCGCCGGACGGGGCAGGAAGTTTATCAGGTTGGTACGGGCCGCGTTCAGACGCAGGCAGCCCCAAGGCTTGTTGCGAGTTGCCCGGTGGTACTCGATTTTTTCCATTTGCCCGTAGGTATAAGTCCGCCTGGCGATTTTCACGCATGTCATGCGCATATCCAGCAGCGCGGCGTTGATGGCTTTAGCCATGCTTTTGCCCGCGTCTTTGGAGATATGCTCCAGCATGGTGAACATGTCGCGTATTTCAAAGTCAGCATGACGAAAGGTCAGGCGAATCTCCTGCTGCGGCATAATCAGCCCCTTTCCCGGTACAGTTCCAGCGTCAGCAGGCCCATTTCAGGCGTGACGCGCTGGATGAACCATATCTCGCCGTTGAAGGTTATTTCCCTGCCGCTTGCCGGGCGCGGTATTACTCCGTCTTTTATCCGCAGCGTGACCATTTCATAAGTTACGCCTTCACGCCCGCCTGCGCGTCCCCCATCAGTGAGCAGGCTCTCCGGCCCTTCCAGCGCGGCGGGCATGGATACGCCTTGCAGGGTAATCTCCTGGGCAAATTCGTCCGGATTCAGAAAGACATCGTCAATGTCGCGGCTCAGTAACTCGCGGAACATGTTCATCAGTTCTTTCCAAGCACAGAGTTGATTACAAAGGTCAGAGCCGAACCGATGGCCAGAGAGATCAGCGCGATAATCCCGGCATGGCGTTCAAATTTCTTTTCCATCCCGGTCATGCGTTCTTCCATCTTGCCCAGCCGTATTTCAAAATTCAGCATTGATTCCCGCAACAAATTTACCGCCGTAGTCATAGACCCAAATTTTTCAGTCATTTGAAACAGCGCTTGGGTGAGTTCGTGCTGATCCATGACGCCCGCCTATTTTTGCTTTTTCACCACATTACCAGCATAACGCCCGGCCGCATCCACGGCACGGGCTGTCGCGCTATCGATGCTGTCGCCATCCGTAGGGCGGCCTTGCCGCCTAACGGCTGCCGCTGTTTGCGGCAGTCGGCAAAGCCGCCCTTGCAATCCATCGCGCTCCGGCCGGGACAGGCCGACACCGCATTCAATTTCTTTCCTGCCGCTTTGCTCCCCTCCTGGCGGCGTTTCAGGTGGCCGGCAGGCAAGGAAGGCAAGGTTTTTACGATGGGAGTG
>JAITGZ010000163.1 GCA_031280335.1 Deltaproteobacteria bacterium
TGACCAGGGCCTGGCCCCAGACCGCTTCCGAATACCAGGGCAGGCCGAAAGCCAGGGTGACGAAAATCAGGGAATCCACAGGGCAGGAGAACAGATTGCTCAAGACCATCCGCGTTTGCATGGATTTACGCCGGAGCAGGTGAAAAACCAGCCAATCAAGACCCTCTCCGGCCATAAAGGCCGCAACGGAGGCCACGGCCACCTGTCTGTCCAAAAAAAAAGTCATGGCCCCGGCCAGAAGCATCCACATCCAGCATTGCGTCCCGCTCCAGTAACGCTGGACAAAATCGCGAAAGGAAAAGGTCAGGCCTATCCACACCCCCCCCAGGGGAAAGGTCAGCGAAAAATAAACCCGCGCCGGGTCGCCGGCATCGGTCAGGCTTAAAACGACTATGCCGAAAACAAGGACAAAAACATTGCCCAGGAGAATGCCCCCCAGGTAGAGAAAAGCGCTGACCCAACGCGCCGTAAAGCCAGACCGGGCACCGGACGCGTTTACAGCGCTTTCCGGCCCGGCCGGGTTGATGGATTCCATGCGGCTTGCCTATATTTAATGGTATTTCATGCCGAAACAGGCGCCGCGCAACGTATCCGCGCCTGTATTACTTCTGCCGTGCGGCAACATAGCCGCGTCGGGACTGAAAGTCAAGAAGCGCTCCGTTCGGACTTGTCCGGCCGAAGGTTTTAAAGCAGGTTAACTTTGAGCTTTTTCGCGCAGCACAAAACGTTTGATGGCCGCGATAACTTCAGCCGCGTCTATGGGTTTGCCCAAATGGCTGTTCATGCCCGCCGCCAGACAGCGCTCCACATCTTCACGGAAGACATTGGCGGTCATGGCCACAATGGGTATATCCAGCGCCCTGTCCAGGCCGGAGGAACGTATAAGGCGCGTGGCCTCGTAGCCGTCCACATTGGGCATATGCACATCCATCAGGATGAGATCGTATTTGTGAGGAGAGGCGGAAAATTTATCCACCGCCTGCCGGCCGTCAAAGGCAAAATCCATGTTCAGGCCGGTATGTTCCAGCAATGCCTGGACTATTTCGCGGTTTATGTCCACATCTTCGGCCACAAGCACCTGTTTGTCCGCAAATATGTTGTCATCCGAAGCGGAAGATCCGCTGTGGCGCTCCATTGTTCTGTCTTCAAACGGATTTATTTGCCGGGTGATACAGTCCAGCAAAGAAGAGGCAAAGAGGGGTTTTTGCAAAAAATGGCTGATGCCCGCCCCCCTGGCCTCCTGTTCAATGGCCGTCCAGTCCTCGCCCGTAAACAGGATGAGCTGCGGCCCGGGCGCAATGCGCCGGGCCAGCTCCAGCCCGTCCATCTCCGGCATGCGCAGGTCAATGAAGATTATGTTATAAGGGGGGCGCGAGCCGATTAGCTCCAGGGCCTCGCCGCCGCTGGAGGCCAGATCGCAGGTCACTCCCAGGGGAGTCAGCACGGATTTGAACAGTTGCAGCACATCGGCAAAATCGTCCACCGCCAGTACGCGCAACGACGACCAGTCCCGCACAACGGAGGAGGGTCCCGAACCTGTCTCCGTACCTTGGACGGCTTTGATTTCAAAAATAAAAGCGGCCCCGTGTCCCAGCTCTGATTCAATCCAGATGCGCCCGTCCATCAACTCCACAATGCGTTTGGAAATGACCAGACCCAGCCCCGTGCCCCCGAATTTGCGCGAAATGCTTCCATCGGCCTGCTCAAAAGAGCGGAAAAGACGGGCCTGCTGTTCCGCCGACAGGCCTATGCCCGTGTCCTTGACCTCCACGCGCAACAGGCAAAGCTCGCCTTCCTGACTGGCCAGGCCGGCTTTGAGGGTGATGGCCCCGTTGTCGGGCGTGAATTTGACGGCATTGGACAGCAGGTTGGCAATAACCTGAGCCAGGCGCTGCTCGTCCGAAACCAGATTGGCGGGGATGCACGGGTCCAGATCAATAAAGAAATTCTGCTTCTTTTCCTCCACCTTGAAGTTGATCACATTGATCACCCGCTGGAGCATCTTTTCAAAATTAAATTCAGAGAGGGAAAGTTCAAACTTGTCGGCCTCAATCTTGGACATGTCCAGGATGTCGTTAATAACACCCAAAAGGTGCTGGGAGGCCTCGTTGATTTTATCCAGGCAGTATTCCTTGCGTTCCAGGTCATGGGCGTTTTTACCGATGGCGGTCATGCCGATAATGGCATTCATGGGGGTGCGCATTTCATGGCTCATTCTGGAAAGGAAATCGCCTTTGGCGCGGCTGCCCGCATTGGCTGCATCCCTGGCGCGGGCCAGCATGGTCACGTCATTGAGAATAAGCATCACGCAGACGTCTTCTTCCGTCCCTTCCCCCGACCTGCCGCCCACCCTTTTCAGGCTCATGGAATAGTTGAAGACGCCCCCGCCCCTGTCCGACAGGGTTATATCAGCGTGATACGCGTCATCGCCTTCCAGCTCCGGCGCGAAAAGCTGATCCGCCTCCGGCGGCAGAAGGGAGGACAGGCCCGAAGATACAATATAGGCCAATTGGTTGGCGCTTTCCGCAACGGCGGTGTGCAAAGCCAGAAGTCTGGCCATGGTCAGATTGCGGTAAATGGGTTTGCGCATTCCGTCAAAAAGCATCAGGGCGCTGGGCATAAGGTTGAGATAAACGCAAAAGGTATCCAGGGTAACATTGATGCCTGAAATAATGTTCCGGTAATCGCCGTAATAGGCGGCGCAATCCGCTCGTTTATCCAGCGCTCCGGCCCGCACGGCGCCGGTCAGGCGGCGGATGTCTTTAAGCGCCCACTGTATGGAGTCGGACATATTGTTGAAGGCATGACTTAACCGGCCCACCTCGTCTTCCCGGTGTACGAGCTTGTCGTCCAGGGAGCGGGCGAAATCACCCAGGGCTATTTCTCCGGCCTTTTCAATGATGGCGTGCAAAGGATAGGAAAGTACGCCCCGGATGAAAACATTCAGAATCACAATGCAAAAAATCAGCGCTGCCGCCACAATGGATACGCTGGTCAAAATAGCCTGCCGGGGCATGGACATGAAATCGCCGCGCAGGGCCTGTATGCCCAGGGACCAGTTGGTGCCGCGTATGGGCGCGAAGCTGATGTAAAGACGTTTGTAGTCCACGTCCATTTTAACGGAGTCAATCTCACCCCTCTGCATACGTAAGGGAATGTCCGTGCCCAGGCTCTGCAACAATGTTTCACGGTTCAGAACCTTGTGTATGTCGGTATGGGCGATGAGCGCGCCGTTTTCATTGATGATAAAAGCCGTGCTGTTGGTGCCGATATTGATAACGCTTAAGATGTCGTCCAATACATCGTATTTGTAGCCGCCCGCCAGATAATAGCCGTTGCCCTGGGGGCCCTGGACGGGGTCCGCTTCCGGCAGCGCGCCTATGGGCAGGCCCATGGCTATTTCCAGACCGTCCGCCCCTTCGGAGCTATCCTCAATAACCATATTGCGCGTTTCAATAAGCTTGGTGTAGAGCTTGCGTCCATATATGCTTTCCGGACATTCCCCCACGCCCAGGTAAAGCTCGCCGTTCCAATTGTAAAGTCCAAGCCAGATCAAATCCTGACCGGCGGCCGCTTTTTCCATAATGGACAGTTTGGTGCGTGTGCTGGAAGCGGGCGAGGCCAGGGCGCTGTTGTCCCGCAGCATAAAAAAGTGATTGACCAGGGTGTGCAGGTGCCCTTCCGCGCTTTGGGCCGCTGCCTTGGCCAGCGGCTGCATAATGTGCAGCATGATGTTGTCGGTCAAACCGTCCATGAAAAAATTCATGATCAAGATCAGATAAATGGACAGCGAAACCAGCACCACGGAAACGATGCTGATAGTCTGGCGCAGAATGGTGTTATTCTTCATGCGTAACAACCAGGGTCGGCTCTTTGCGGCCTTCCCTGGCCTGAGCCATGGCCGCTTCAGCCAGGGGTTTGAATACAGCGTAAACCTGCGCGGATTCCGGGATAAGGGCAATGGCGGCGGCGTCCTGACCGAGGACGAGGGCATCTATGTATTTCTGCCTCTGCCGCACAGGCGAAACGCCGCTTTTGGCCTTGATCTCGCGCAGATGGGCCATGTCCCAGGATTGAAGCAGCCCGTTGCTGTTTTTGGCGTTATACTCCACCGTAACAATTCTGTTATTGTGAACGTAAATGGTCAAAAAATACTTCCATCCCGTCTCGTCGTAAAAAGCCTGTTCCGCAGTATAATAACCGTCCTTGAGCGCTGTCTGCGCATCCCGCGAACAGGAGCAGAACAAGAACAGGACGGGCAGAAACGCCGCGAGAAAATATTTTTTGCGCATGCTTTTATAAGTTCGCATTTTTGGGACGACAGCCCAAACCTCATTAAAACCCATTGGCTTTTTAATCCGGGGCTATCGCCCCGTGCCCCATTTGGGGGGAATGATTCCCCCCAAACCCCCTCGAAGTTGAACCATCACTTCGCCCGGCTTAGCCGGGCTCGCGCCGAACTTCGGTCATGCCTCAATTTTTTAAGGATGATTTATTTCGATAGTATTATGCTTTGGGATGATATTCAAGCCCTTCCGCAAAGAGTTCGATTATGTTAAAATCGCTCAATGCTGAAAAAGCGGAACCGCGCCCGTAAAGATTTTGTCCGCAAATTTTTGCCGCGTAACGCCGCTGCGGACGGCCAAAGCCGCAGGGCGCGGCTTGGCGCGGGTGCCGGGCTGAGGAGATTAAAACAGCGAACAGGAGGCTGAACAAACATGTCCCAAAAGGAGCAGGCCGCTTCCCCGGTGTATTTTGCCGGGTTACGGGCCAAAAACGAGGGTGAGTCCAAGGTCAAAAAAATAGAGCGCCTGTTCAGCACGGCCGGCTTTGACAAGATGTTCGGCCAAAACGATCTTTGCGCCGTAAAAATGCACTTTGGCGAACGGGGCAATGATGCCTTCGTGCATCCGGTCTTTGTCCGCGCGGTGGTGCGCTTGTTGAAAAATGCCGGGGCCAGACCCTTTCTGACCGACACCAACACCCTTTACCGAGGGCAGCGCCACAATGCCGTGGAACACACCCTGCTGGCTCTGGAACACGGTTTTTCTTACGCCACAGTGGAAGCGCCGGTGATCATCGCCGATGGTTTGCGCGGGCATTGCTTTACAGAAATGCCGGTGCAATTGAAGCATTTCAGCAAAGTAAGCCTGGCCGATGCCGTGGTTCAGGCAGATGGCATGCTGGCTCTTTCACATTTTAAAGGGCACGTGCTTTCCGGTTTTGGCGGAGCGCTGAAAAACCTGGCCATGGGCTGCGCTCCGGCCAGAGGCAAAAAAGACCAGCACCAGGCCCACTTTCTGATTGACCCCGGCAAATGCGTGGCCTGCGGACAATGTCTGGCGCATTGCCCAGAAAATTCCATTGCCTGGAGCAAAACCCCGGAAGGCAAACGCGCCTCCATCACCCAAGAAAGTTGCATCGGCTGCGGAGAGTGTATGACCATGTGCAAACATGGGGCCATTAATCTGGACTTCGCCTCTGAACGCACGGCCTTTACCGAGCGCATGATTGAATACGCTTACGGGGCGTCCCGTATGCACCCCGGCAAGACCGCTTATATGAATTTTTTGCTCAACATCACCCCGGACTGCGACTGCGCGCCCTGGAGCGATGCCCCCCTGGTGCCGGATATAGGCATTTTGGCCGCCTCCGATCCGGTGGCCCTGGATAAGGCATGTTTTGATCTGGTCAACGCCCAGCCGGGATTCGCGGATTCGCAGCTGCGCTGCAACCACGGGGCTGGAGAAGACAAATTCAAGGGGTCTTACGCCAAAACCATAGGCGAGGTGCAGTTTCAGTACGCGGAAAGCATCGGCCTGGGCAACATCGCTTACGAACTGGTCAAAATTTAAGGAAACGCTGATTAATTCGGGGTTCCGCCTCGAACCCCGCTGGGGGGAATAAGAAAGGGGCATGTTCACCCAGGCATAGCCTTATCCTTGCGCTATCCGTAAGGCGGCAAGGCCGCCTTACGGATAGCGACAGCATCGATGCGGACGCGACCGGGCGTTATCTAAGAGGGCAGCTAATGAAGTTATATTCGTGGAATGTGAATGGTATTCGTTCTCTTGCGGCCAAGCCGGATTGGGGTTGGTTCGGCGCGGCGGGGGCGGAGGTAATTGCTTTACAGGAGACCAAGGCGGAGGAGGGGCAGCTGGCGTCTGAGCTGCGTGAGCCGCCGGGTTATCACGCTTACTGGCTTTCTTCCGTCCGGCGCCGGGGTTATGCCGGTGTGGCGGTGTTTTCGCGTCTTGCGCCTTTGGGGGTGGGGCGGGAACTGCCCTGGGCGGAGTGGGGCGGCGAGGGGCGTTTGCTGCATTTGGAGTATCCGGCCTTTCATTTTTTGAACGTTTATTTTCCCAACGGGCAGAGCGGGGAAGATCGCCTGGCCTATAAAATGGGTTATTACGGCGCTTTTTTGCGTTTCGCCCAGTCTTTGCGGCGGAGCAAGCCGGTGGTGGTTTGCGGTGATTTCAACACGGCGCATCGGCCTATTGATTTGGCCCGGCCCAAGGAGAATGAAAACACTTCGGGTTTTTTGCCGCAGGAGCGGGCCTGGATGGACGAATTCGCAGCGGCGGGCTATGTGGATACTTTCCGCCTGTGTAATGGAGATATGGCCGGGGCTTATTCCTGGTGGTCTTATCGTATGCGGGCCAGGGAGAGGAATGTGGGCTGGCGTTTGGATTAT
>JAITGZ010000169.1 GCA_031280335.1 Deltaproteobacteria bacterium
CCCTGTTCGGCCTGGGCCTGCACATATATCTGGACTGCATGAGCGGCGCGGGCGCGTGCCTTTACTGGCCTTTAAGCGAAGAAAGAGCCGCCTTGCAGGCGCTCTTTGCGCCCGACCCCCTGCTCAGCCTGCCCCTGCTGTTCAGCCTGTTTCACTGTCTAAGACGCTTCAAAGACGCGGCCCATCTCCGCCGCCAGATAACCTGGGCCAGACGCGGCCTCTGCTGGGCCCTGCTCTATCCCCTGCTCTGCCTGGGCATACAGCAGGGACTGACTTACAAGTATAACCGCGACTACACCGAGGTGGGGACGCCGGCGGAAAAAATCAGCCTGAGTCCGGTGCTTTTTTCTCCCCTTTACTGGAAGGCGGTGGCGGAAAACAAGGAAGAATACCGCCTGAGCTGGGTGGTAAGCTGCAAATTTTCCTCACGCGTGCGCTTCGGCCCCCCCGCCTACTCCAAAGTCCCGGACGAGCTGTGGGCGGCGCTCAGCCGCGAGGCCCCGATTTTTGACGAATACCGCAAGGCGGCGTTCTTTCCCTTTATGGAAAAGGGGGAAGAAAAAAACGGTGTAAGGGAATACTCTTTTAAAGATTTGCGCCTGCTTTACTCCGTGCCCAATTTCATCGCCGCCCTGCCGCTCTGGAGCGGCCCGCCGCCCGGACTGCAAGCCCGCCTGGACGCGGAAGGCCGCCTTCTGGCCTGGCGCCACATTATAGAAAATGGCCCGCCCGCCCCCTGGACGGAAGCCCGGCCTGAAAAATAATCCCTCTTCCGGCTTTACTTCCGGAAATTAACGCCTATGTTAAAAGACGGCGGCCGCGCCGCCGGACGCCCACATTTTCTTCTCAAGGAGTTCACATGAACAACGCCGCACCGCATCGCAAAACCCTTCAGGCCATGATCCTGATCCTAATCCTGGCCGCGCCCTCCATTGCCGCAGCCTCAGTTTCCAGCCTGGCCGAATCCATCAGGAGCCTGCCGGAAAAACTCAGCGCGGCTGAACTGGATCAGCTGGCCCAGGCCCTGAAAAAACTGCCCCGTGAAGCGCAGGCGGCCATAGCGCCGCGCGCGGATTTTAAAGGACTGGTCAAGGACGCTGGCCCGGCCGTGGTCAATGTAAGCACGGAGCGCACCTCCAGGGGACCGGCCATGCCTTTTTCCCCCTTCGGTGAAGAGTTCGACTTTTTCTTTCCCTTCGGGCGGCCGGACATGATGCCCAGGGAGCGGCGGCAAAACTCGCTGGGATCGGGCTTTATCATTTCCGATGACGGCTACATTGTGACCAACAACCATGTGGTGGACGGGGCGGAAGTCATCAGGGTTAATTTCGACTCTTCCAGAAACAAAGAAAATTCTTATGAGGCCGCCGTAATCGGCGTGGACAAGGAGACGGACCTGGCCCTGCTCAAAATTGAGGCCAAGCAGAAGCTGCCCTTCATCAAATTCGGCGATTCCGATGAGTTGGAAGTGGGTGAATGGGTGGTGGCCATAGGCAACCCCCTGGGTCTGGACCACACCGTAACCGCCGGCATACTTTCCGCCAAGTTCAGAAATATAGACTCCTCCTCCCTGGTGCGCTTTCTCCAGACCGACGCCTCCATCAACCCCGGCAACAGCGGCGGCCCTCTGCTCAACATGCGCGGCGAGGTCATAGGCATCAATACGGCCATCGCGCAGCAAGCCCAGGGCATAGGCTTCGCCATACCATCCTCGCTGGCCAAGGGTATCATTGATGACCTCAAGGCCGAGCGCAAGGTCAGCCGGGGGTGGCTGGGCGTTACCATACAGCCGGTGGACGCGGCCACGGCCAAAGCCCTGGGGCTTCCCACGGCCAAGGGCGCGCTCATCGGCGGCATCATCCCGGGGCAGCCCGCTGAAAAAGCCGGAATAGAACCGGGCGATGTCATCCTCAAGATAGACAACGCCGAAATCAATACCCCGGAAGAACTGCAACAGGTCATCATGCGCAAAAAACCCGGCGAGACTGTAACCGCCCTGGTCTGGCGCGACGGCAGAAGCAGAAGCTATAAAATACAGCTCATGGAGCGCGGCGCGCGCGAACAGGCCGCCAATACGCCCCCCAAGGAAGGCGAGGCGGATACGCCCAGTCTGGGCCTGCATGTGCGGCCGGTGAACGAACAGGAAGTCGCGCGCCTGCGCCTGAGCCCCGGGCAGGGGCTGGCCATTGCCCAGCTTGATCCGGACAAATTGGGCGCCAAAGCCGGGCTCAGACGGGGCGACATCATCCTGGCGGTGGGGCGCAAGCCTGTGCGCGGGGTGGAAGACTTTAACAAAGACGTGGAAGGCATGTTCAAACGGCAGGGGGCGGTGATCCTCCAGATCAACCGGGGGGGCAACACCTTTATCGCCTCCATTGAAACAGGCAAATAAACCGGCTGCCCCGCCAGCCTTAAACTCCCGAAAGGCGCGCCCTCCGGGTTTTGATAACAGGCCGTAATGAGTACAACCCTCACCCCCAGACAGATTGTCGCTGAACTGAACAAATACATTGTGGGCCAGGACGAGGCCAAGCGCATGGTGGCCATCGCCATGCGCAACCGCTGGCGCCGGCGGCAGCTGCCGGAAGACCTGCGCGACGAAGTGGCCCCCAAAAACATCATCATGATCGGACCCACCGGCGTAGGCAAGACGGAAATCGCCCGCCGCCTGGCCAGGCTCTGCGCCGCGCCCTTCATCAAGGTGGAAGCCACCAAATATACTGAAGTAGGCTATGTGGGACGGGATGTGGAATCCATGATCCGCGACCTGATGGAAATAGCCGTCAATATGGCGCGGGCGGAGCAAAAAGAACTGGTCTGCGGCCAGGCCGAGATCAAGGCGGAAAAACGCCTGCTGGACCTGCTCATGCCCGGCGGCGCGTCCCCGGCGGTACGCGGCGGCGAAACCGATGCGCCCGGAGGCCCCTCCATGGGGCAGACCCGCGAAAAACTGCTCCGCCTGTGGCGCGAAGGCAGGCTGGACGAGCGGGAAGTGGAAATGGAAGTGGAAACCCAGGGCATGCAGGTGGAATTTATGGGCATGCCCGGCCTGCCGGGCATGGAACAGGCCGGAAACCAAATCAAGGACATGTTCGGCCGCATGTTCCCCCCCCAACGTAAAAAACGCTCCCTGCCGGTGCGGGAGGCCTATGATGTACTGCTGCAGGAAGAAAGCGACCAGCTCATCGATCAGGACAAGGTGATCGAGCAGGCCAGGGAGCGGGTGGAGCAGACAGGCATCGTCTTTCTGGACGAAATCGACAAAATCGCCAGCCCGGAGGACGGGCGGCGGGGGGGGAGCGATGTCTCACGCCAGGGGGTGCAGCGCGACATACTGCCCATAGTGGAAGGGAGCGTGGTCAGCACCAAATATGGAGCGGTGCGCACAGACCATATCCTCTTCATCGCCGCCGGCGCCTTTCACTTCAGCAAGCCTTCCGACCTCATGCCCGAACTGCAGGGGCGCTTTCCTTTGCGCGTGGAACTGAAGGCCCTGACCAAGGATGATTTTTTGCGCATCCTGACCGAGCCGCACAATGCCCTGACCCGCCAGTACGCGGCCCTGCTGGGGGCGGAAGGGGTGGAGGTGGAGTTCACCGGAGAAGCCCTGGAAGAAATCGCCTCTTTCGCCGAAATCGTCAACCGGCAGACGGAAAACATCGGCGCGCGCAGGCTATATACCATTATGGAAAAGATCCTGGCCGAGCTTTCCTTCAACGCCCCGGACATGCATGGCGCCAAAGTTACGGTGGACCAGAACTATGTGCGCTCCCAGCTCAAGGACGTGCGCGCGGATCAGGATTTGAACCGCTACATCCTGTAATTGCCGCGCGCTCCGGATCTCCGCGCCCGAAAAACGTTTGGGGGGAACGGGAAAGGGGCATGTTCGCCCAAGCGTAGCCTTATCCTTGCGGTAGCCGTTAGGCGGCAAGGACGCCTTACGGATAGCGACAGCATCGATGCCGCCCCTTGGCATAATGGTAAGGCACCCCAAACCCCCTCACCGGCTTTTCAGCCGCTTCGCGGCTGAAAAGAAGCTGAAAATAGCGCCTTTGCCGCAAGGTAAGCCATGCCGCAACCAGCCACAACCCTGCAAGACATGCCTCCGGCGGCGGCCCGGCTCTGCCTGAGGGTGGAGCGTTTTCTGCTGGACGAACTTGGCTTCGCGCCGCGCGGGCAGGAGTTGATTCTGGCCTATTCCGGCGGCGCGGACTCCAGCGCCCTCTTTTACCTGCTGATGGCCCTGGCCCCCCGCCTGGGCTTTAAACTTTCCCTGGCCCACCTGGACCACGCCCTGCGTCCGGAATCCGGACTGGAGGCGCACGCGGCCCTGGCCCTGGCCCAAACACACGGCCTGGAGCATTACATCCAGAGAACGGATACGGCCGCCCTGGCCCGCACGCTGAAAACCGGCGCGGAAGAAGCCGGGCGGGAAGCCCGTCTGCGCTTTTTGCGCGGCCTGCGCGACGCCGCCCCGCGCCGCTGGATGGTCTTTGCCCACCAGCTTGACGACCTGGCCGAAGACATGCTCATGCGCCTGCTGCGCGGGACGGGCTGGCCCGCCCTAGCCGGCATGACCGCCCTGGACCGCCGGCAGCGCCTGCTGCGCCCCCTGCTCATGACCAGCCGGGCCGAAGTGGAGGATTTTTTGCGCGGACTCGGCGCGCCCTGGCTGGACGACCCCATGAACCGGGAGAACGCCTTTTTGCGCAACCGGGTGCGCCTGGACATACTGCCCCTCTTCTTGCGCGAAAACCCCTCTTTTTTAAAGACGATGGCAGGCCTGCACCGCATGGCCCGCCTGGACGCCGGGCTTTTTCAAAGCCTCCTGCGCCCGGCCGCCGCGCGCGTACAAGACGGCTTCATCCCCCGCGCCGCCCTGCAGGGACTGGACAAGGCCCTGCGCCTGCGCCTGTACAAGATGGAACTGGACAAACTGGGCCGGGGACAGGTTTTACGGCCGTCTCTATTGCGGCTGGATCAGGCATGGGAACAAAAGAAAAGCGGCGCGCTCATCCAGTTCCCCGGAGGCAAAAGCGCCCGCGTGGAAGCGGACGGCATCCGCCTTGCGCCGAACTTGGGGAAGGAACCCCAAGGGTTTTAGAGCAATTTCGCTTTGAAATAATTCAGAGATTTGTTAAAATTTGTGCATGAAGATCGCAAGCAAGCAATGCGGCAGTGAAGCCCTTCAGGGCGGGGCCTTGCTATATCCGATCTTACGGCCGTGGTCCCAGACCACAAAGGAACAGATGATGAAATGACTTCCAGACTCGAAGACATAGTGCGCGGCGCCACCGTCAAAGGCGTTCTCCCCGACGGATTCATCACCGTTGTGGATGTCAAGTGGATAGGCACGGTAGCCATTGAACTTACCTATAAAGACAGTAAAGGCAAACTGGCCAACGAGCTTATCTACCGAGATAGAGAAGCTGAACTTGAAGTGCTGGAGTCAGGCAAACCCTGGAGCTTTGACGGTGACGCCGAGCTGTTTCGACTGGTATCCGAAGCTCATCGTATCCAGCTTGCGTATTTGTTTGATCCACATCTGGCAGTCCATACTTCTCTTGTCGATCCACTTCCGCACCAAATAACTGCCGTTTATGAAACCATGTTGCCGCGTCACCCATTGCGCTTTCTTCTCGCCGATGACCCCGGCGCGGGAAAAACCATTATGACCGGCTTGCTAATCAAGGAACTTGCCGCTCGCGGCGACCTGCAAAGATGTATGATCGTCTGCCCCGGCAATCTGGTTGAACAGTGGCAGGACGAGCTTGACCGCCGCTTTCATCTCCCATTCGAGATTATGACTAATGATAAATTTGAAGCTGCCCGCACCGGCAACTGGTTTGCTGAAAATCCTCTTATCATCTGCCGGTTGGACAAGCTAAGTCGCAACGAGGACGTACAGGAAAAGCTGAAAACTACAGATTGGGATTTAATAGTTTGCGATGAAGCCCATAAGATGAGTGCCACAGTTTGGGGGGGCGAAATTCGCAAAACAGCAAGGCGAAAGCTTGGGGACGTTCTTTCCACAATCACACGCCACTTTCTTTTACTGACAGCCACTCCGCACAACGGCAAGGAAGAAGATTTTCAACTGTTCATGTCTCTACTGGACGGCGACCGTTTTGAAGGCAAATTTCGTGACGGGGTTCATTCTGTTGACGTGAGCGACCTCATGCGGCGAATGGTCAAAGAAGACCTTTTAAAATTTGACGGACATAAACTATTTCCCGAACGCATCGCCTATACAGTGGAATACGAATTATCCGATGCAGAGGCGGAACTTTATCATCGTGTAACGGAATATGTGCGCGAAGAATTCAATCGAGCGGATAAACTTGCCAATGACGGCAGAAAAACTACAGTTGGCTTTGCCTTGACCGTTCTGCAAAGGCGTTTGGCGTCTTCTCCTGAAGCAATCTATCAGTCCATCCGCAGACGGCGTGAACGCCTGGAGAAACGGTGCCGTGAAGAAGAGTTGTTAAAACGCGGCGCGGAAGTGAATTGGGACTGGCAAAAGGAAATACCGACCATCACGGCAGATGACCTTGATGACCTCGATGACGCGCCGGAAGAGGAGTTGGAAGTCACGGAAGAGCGTGTGGTTGACCTGGCGTCCGCAGCGCAAACCATCGCTGAATTAAAGACAGAAATAACCATTCTGAAAAGCCTGGAACAGACCGCGCTGGCGGTCCGTCAGTCGCAGACTGATCGTAAATGGGAAGAGCTTTCCAAACTGTTGCAAAACCAGTCGGAAATGTTTGACGCGCATGGGTATCGCCGCAAACTTATTGTTTTTACCGAACATCGGGATACCTTAAACTACCTTCAGGCTCGGATAGGCTCTCTTCTTGGCAAGCCGGACGCTGTTGTCGCCATTCATGGCGGCATGGGCCGCGAGGATAGAAAAAAAGCGGAAACGCTTTTCAAGCAGGATAAAGAAACTGAAATATTGCTGGCCACCGATGCCGCCGGGGAAGGTATCAACCTGCAACGCTCTCACTTGATGATCAACTATGATTTACCCTGGAATCCAAATCGGTTGGAGCAACGTTTCGGGCGTATCCATCGAATTGGCCAGACAGAAGTGTGCCATTGCTGGAATCTGGTCGCCTCTCAAACACGAGAAGGCGAAGTCTATCGCCGCCTGCTGGAAAAACTGGAAGAAGAAAGGAATGCTCTAGGCGGTAAGGTTTTTGATATTTTGGGCAAACTTGTTTTTGACGGCAAACCACTGCGCGATCTGCTGAAAGAGGCCATCCGCTATGGCGACAGCCCGGAAGCCAAGGCATGGTTTAATAAAATCGTAAATAATGCCCTAGACCATGACAAGTTGCGTGATCTTATTGAAGAACATGCCTTGGCCCATGATTCAATGGATGCTTCACGCGTGTTTGCCATCCGTGACGAAATGGAACGGGCGGAAGCGCGGCGGCTTCAGCCGCATTTCATCGCCTCATTTTTTAATGAATCGTTTAAACGGCTTGGCGGATCGCTGCGGGAAAGAGAGTCCAAGCGTTTTGAGGCGACACATATTCCCGTACTCATTAGAAACAGAGATAGGATTATCGGTACGCGAAATCCAGTTCCCTCACGCTACGAACGCATGACCTTTGAAAAAAGTCTCATCAGCGTTCCCGGCAAACCTTTGGCGGAATTTGTATGTCCCGGCCATCCGCTGCTCGACGCTACCATTGACCTCGTTCTTGAACGCCATCGCGATCTTTTAAAGCGTGGCTCAATTCTCGTGGATGAGAATGCCGCTGATGAAGAACCGCGTGTCCTTGTGTACCTCGAAAACTCCATTCAGGATGCCCGCACGGACAGGAGCGGAAACCGGCGCATTGTCTCCAGGCAAGTGCAATTTGCCGAGGTCAGCGCATCCGGCGAAGTCCGAAGAGCAGGATATGCACCGTATCTGGATTACCGCCCTCTTGCCGAAATGGAAATGCCCTTGCTCCAGCAGCTTGAAAAACCATCATGGCTGCGGGATGAAATTGAAGTTCGCGCTATGGAC
>JAITGZ010000184.1 GCA_031280335.1 Deltaproteobacteria bacterium
AAGGCACCCTCGCCGGTGGCGCCGGTCAGACGGTTGATGGTGTTGTGCGGCTGGGCGCGTGTACAAGGGGAGTACGGCCCGCCTGATGGATCAAGCGTCCGTCCGTAAGCCGCCTCGTCATTCAGGGCATTGCCCATCCATTGATCCGGCGCTTTTTTCATATGCTCCACCGCAATCCAGCGCTTTGTCTTGAGTGTTTTTCTGTCAGCATCATCATGGGTCCAAAAAGACGAGGGCAGACAGGGCAGAGGCAAAAAACCACAAGGAAAGGCATCGGACAGCACGGCAAAAGGCGCGCCTTCGGCATAGCCTTGCAAAAGTTCCGTCAGACGCGCCTCACCGCAGGCATGGCGCAGCGTCCAGCACAGTTGACCAAAAAGCGTATCTCCAGCCAGGGATGAGCCGAAGGCGGTCAAGGGACGCAGGGTAAAACGGTATGCGCGCATACTGTTTTTCTCACAGATCGAAGGGTTTGACGTCGGCGAATCGTTTCTCGGCATTGTCGCCGTCAATCTGTAACTTTGTAAACGCAACCTTGCCGTAACCCCGCGAACCGGACCCGCCCAGACTGTCCAACTCCAGCAGTTTCAACCCGGCCAGCGCCATATCCAGCAATTTTTCATCATCGCCATCCAGCTTTTTAAAAGAAAGCCGGAAATTAAAAAACGCCCCCGCAGGTACGCGTTCCGTCTGGCGCGGGTTGCTCGCCGTGCCGGAAATTCTGTTGATGCTGTTCTCGCTTTTTACCTCTATCAGGGGCAGGTTGTCCTCGCGCATTTCTTCCACCCAGCCGTCATCCAGACAGCAGTCCCAGAAAGCGAGGCGCGTTGGGCCGATTTGCCCGGCCTCTTGCTCCGTCAGCTGCGCATCCCCGCTCACGCCGAAAAGCTGCAAAATGGGCAAAACTCCCGGCTTGTCGCGGTCGCCAAAGCCGAGGGGGTCTTCCCGCACCGCGCCGCTGCGCCACTCCAGCAGGCTGCGCATTTTGCCCTTGAGACTGGAGCCGGGGATATACGGCACCCTGGTTAAAGGATGGCGGATGACCGGATTATCCACGCCGCCTATGTGCATTTCTCCGTCGCCCGCGCCGATGTGCAGCCCGGTGAGAAGCTCCAGGCGAGCCGTTATGATGATGATATTGGTCAATTTCATGATTTATTCTCCAGCGCTCTGTAATAACCCATGAAGGCTTCCATGAACAGTTTGCAGTACAGCAGTGTCTCATGGTTTTCTATCTTGTTGATGCAGTGGGAAAAAATTTTTTCAAATTTTTCATCCACATGATCACGTCCTTTGGCATATGCAGCCTTGGCCTTCAGCATCTTGATAAACGGCGCAAGTTCATCGTATTTTTCCGCCCTCTGCTTGACCATCTGCACGCTGTCATTCCACATGACAAGTTCATCATAAAAGCGGCGCAACTGGGTACGCTTATTTTTATTTGTACCATTTTTGACTATTTTCGCCGCTTCTTCAGCAATATCGCTGAAAATATCTTTAGGCATATCTGACCTGGAGAAAACTATTTTACGCAGCAATGCGTCTATCTGTGGCTGATAGGTTACATCAGGCGTAGTTCGCTGTGGACTTCTTTCGCGATTATGGTTGTATTGCGTCATGATATCCTCTTATCCACGTTTCTGGTACATAAAGTTAAACAGGGGGATGCGAAACGCCTTGCCAAGCTTGTCAATGCCGTCTTTCCCCAAAATAGTCACAATATCGCGCAATGCCGCCTCCCTGCTGCTAGGCGTCCGCGCGCGCTCAAGCGTCCGCGCCGCGCTGTAATAAAGCCTGCTGCGCCACAAAGAGCCTTCAAGCTTTTCACCTTCTGAAAGGCGCATATCCAGCATTGACAGGAGGCTGTACATAAACCCTGTGGAAAGCCCGTAAGCGTTCCTGACACGTTCCAGCTCTTTTTCCGCCCGCGTCAATTCCCCCCATTGTTGCCAGGGTACCACGGCATCAAACAGGCAAAAAGCATTTTTTTCGTCCAACTCCTTGGCATGGTGAAGCGCCTGTTCCGCCTCTTCCGCCAGGGCATACACGGACGAACCAGGCTTTTTCATAACCATGCCGGCCGAAAAATGGATTTGGGGGTTGGCCGCCGCGTAGCGTTGAAATTCCTCCGCCAGCGCGCCGGCCAGTTTTTGTGTTGAGAGCCAGGGGCCGATGAGAAAAAAATCATCCCCCCCGGCAAACACCGTATAAACATCAGGAAAGTCCCTGGCGCACAGGGCGGGTAGCCGGACCGCGAAAAAAGCGTTTATCTGCCGGGAGAGCGCCGCCATTCTGGCAAAGGTGGGGCGCTGCCCTTGGTAAGTTCTCGCGCCTTTTTGAAAAATCCGTCCAAGATCGTCCACATCGCCCTTGAGCACGGTCAAGGCCGCCTGACCGCATACTCTGACCTCACTGTCATAAAGCTGGTCTTCGCAGGCGATATGATCCAAGGTTTTCACGCCGCCGGGCGTTATTTCCTCCATGCCTTTAGCGCCGTATTTTTTTGCGGCCCGCTCCGCAGCTTCCGCATAGCGCGGCACATAGCCGTTGATTTGCCGGCGGGCATAGCCGTTCCACAGCGTCCCGGTCATGTTTTTCGGCAGCGAAAAATCCCAGCAGCGGCGCAAGACACCTGACGCCGCCAATTCTCCAAATTGTCCGCGCGCGCTTTCTTCTTCCGCAAACATGATTTTATAGCCGAATACCGGCAATTCACACATCTCGCCGCTGATCTTACCCGCGTCTTCTTCCCGCACTATGAGCAGGCGGGAGCGCCTTACGATATTTTGACCGATCAATATTTGATCCCGCGACAAAGAACAGGATTTTTCACCATCAAGCTCTCTGTCCGCTGGCAGCCTTCCGTGCCAGTCACATACGCCTTTGCTGAAATCAGCCTCCAGAACAGGGCCGGGGCCATTGTCGCCGCAAAGATTGTAGCGCCGGTATTTGGCCTTTTCCTGATTTGCAAACAACGTGCGCATTAAAATGGAAAAATTATCTTTTTCGCCTTTGCCGCCGCAAAAATCATTGCAGCTTGCCGGCTCCCAGGCCAGGCCCATGCCGGTCAGAGCAAAACCGTGCCGCAAAAACCAGGCGTCAAATTCCTGCCGCGCCTCGCGCAGTATGTCCAAAGCATCTTTGGTATGGGGTGCCACGATCAAAAATTTGCCGGCGGCATTGAGTATTTGGCTTGTGGGAGGCAGCTCCAGCAGCTCCAAAACCTTGAGGGCGGCCAATTCCGTAAATAACGCGACCTGAAAGGAGCGTCCGCGTAAAATTTTCGCCGCCTGCCTGTTGGTTTTGCTCCCCTCGGCAAAAATAAAGTTCTGTATGCCGAAAAAATCCCCCTGTATCAGCAAAAACTTTTTTTCATCCCAATCAGCGCGGCTGCCCAAGGCCCCGATGGCCTCAGGCCCCGTGCTTCCGGCAGCGCGGGCGAAACGCCACAGGGCCACGGCAAGGGCCGCCGTGGCCTTGCTGTGATCGTAAAGGGAGACGTCCGGCTTCACGCCGAAGGCGGTGGCCGAAGGGATGGCCTGGGTAAAGGCCAGCCAGAGCGAATCAAAATGGTCAAGCCACAAGGGCCAGGATTTGCGGTGCGAGGCGGGAATTTGCTCCAAGCCCTCCACAAAGGCGTCCCAAAGTTTTTTATATTCCTTTCTTGCCGCGGCATCGTTGTCCGGCTCACACTCTTCGCGCTTGTGCGGGAAAATGCCTTCGGCGCTCATGGGGAGGAGCGGATAACGGTATGCGTATCTCGGCTCCTTTCGTTCGCCGGGATGCTCTTTTATGCAAATATTTTCCAAAATGGACAGCAGCCGCGCTTGATAGTGATTTCGCCCCGTGTCTGTTTTGTCTTCAGCCGCGTTGTATTTTTCAAATTCTTCCCGTTCAAAGCCGGAAGCCACTCTGTCCGCTGTGGCCACAATCCATTGCAAAAGGGTGTCCGGCCTGTGATGCGCCGCCGCAGCGTTGATGAGGCTGTCGGTTTTTTCCTCGCCCCGGGTGCGCGAAGCAAAGGGCGGCACATCTCCATGCAGGACATCGGGCCATTTGTCCGCCAGTTCGTCAAAGGCAAGGGCGGTATAGGCCGCGTGGCGGTGCGAAAAGTAGCCGCCGTTGTTTTGACGGCGGCAATATGTATGAATATTGCCGTCCAAAAGCGCGGCAAAACGGGAAGCCGCCGGGTCGTCCGCCCGTTGGGCGAACTTGCCGAGATCGTGTATCATGGCGGCAAAGGCCACACGGCTGGAAGAGTCAAGCAAGTTCATGAGAGTCCTTTCCATAAGCGAAGGAATGTATGTACAGGCATTATTCTTAATCGTTGTGCGCCAAAGTGTACCATGACCCTTTATAATTATGACATAGTCATAACAAAGTTTTTACCCAAATGCCAGTCCATGCTTTGCGCGAACAAAAAATTTTAAACCATCACCTCGTCCGGTTCCGCCGTAGGTTCCTCCCCTTGCCCCAAAAGGGCAAAGGAGGTAAAGTGCGTCCATGTCCGTACCCGTTGCCCTGGCCCTGGCTGTTTTGGCCTTTTGTATGCTCCTCGCCCTGTGCAACAATCTGCTTTATTGGTATGAGACCATCAATACGCCCGAACCGGCCATACCCGCGCCCAAGCCGGGATTTGTCCCCTGTCTTGTGCGTTACGCCGACAGTCTGGCCACCCATCTGATCTGCGTGCTGCTCTTCCCCTTAATCCCTCTGGCCCGCCGCCGGGTCAAACAGGAGGGGACTA
Organism: Deltaproteobacteria bacterium; assembly: GCA_031280335.1. GTDB lineage: Bacteria > Desulfobacterota > Desulfovibrionia > Desulfovibrionales > Desulfovibrionaceae > WRHT01. Next base: position 4,748 of record JAITGZ010000184.1, read on the forward strand.
CAGCGGGCCTGCCGCCGCTCATTCTCATCCACGGGCTTTACAATAACGCCTCTGTATGGTTGCTTCTGGGCCGGCGCTTGCGCCGGGCCGGGTTCCCCCTTTCCACCTGTTCCTATCGCAGTTTCTTCACCTCGCCGCAGCGCATAGCCCTGCTGATTGAAGCGCATGTGCGCGTCGTTGAAGCGGCTTTTCCCGGGCAAAAGCCCATCTTTGTCTGCCACAGCCTGGGCGGGATGCTCGTGCGCCACTGGCTGCTGGCACCGGAAAATCCACCGCGCGTGAAGAGCGTGCTTACTTTGGGCACGCCGCACCAGGGGAGCAAAATAGCCGCCCTGGGACCGGGGGTTCTGGCCAAAAACCTGCTGCCCGATGCTCCCTTTATCCGCGAACTTCAACAAGCCCCCGCCCTGGCCGGATTATTCTGCACCGCCCTGGTCAGCCCCACGGACGAAGCCGTGCTTCCGGCTTCAAACCTGCTGCCCCCGCATGGCTGGAAGATGCGCCTCACCCGCAGGGTAGGGCACTTCAACATGCTGCTCTGTCCGGATACAGCGGCCCTGGTACTGCAAGAGCTGCGCGATATGTCGCGCTGAAAGCTGCTTGCCGGCGGGCGGGCCGTGCCTGCCCGCGTTTTTTTTATTCATTATATCGATAAAGAAATTGACAATCTTTTTCAATTTTTTTAGGCTGCTTTCATCCGCCAGCTACTTTGTGTCCCGCCCCCGGTCGGAAGGGCATATAGCCCGTCCTGAAAGGCGGCCTTTTCTTACGGGCGTAAGCCGCGCGCCGGGGACGCGCACCCCGGCGGGGCGCAAAACGCACGATTCTTTCGGCCTATGTCGCATTAGAGCAATTTCAAAGTGAAATTGCTCTGGCGGCGGGGTTCGCGTAGCGCCGCCGCCCGCGAAAAACCCGCACGGCGGGTTCGGTCGAAGGCCGGAGCCAGGCAGGCTTTGCCTGCCGCAGCGATGCTTTGACACCGCGTAGGCGACTATTCCGCAGGACAGAGGCTTGGGGCGTGAAAGCCAAGGCTTTCACGCCCCAAGGGCGAGGGCCGGGACGGTCCGAGTCAAATTCACTGCGGCAGCCGTTGGCGAGTCTTCGAGCCTTACGGATGGCGACAGCAACGATTTCGCCGTCAAGCGCCGAGCAGAGCGTTTCAAAGTTGATATGCTATTATTGATAAAAGTTCCGCCGTTTTCCACTCTTTTTCGTTCAAGGTGGTTTTCATGTCCTCTTTATCCGATGCCCGGCCCGAGGCCGCTCCGCAAACAGACAAAGCGCAGCCCGGCGCGCCGGGGCGTATGGCAGCCATGAACATGGTGTCTGAAGCAGGGGATGATGCGCAAGAAGACGGTTTGGCCAAAATTTCCGCCAATCCGCTGGCCGAGGCCTTCAGCCGTAAAATGGCCGTACACGCGGGCATGGGCGGCCTGCCCGTCGCCCCTGAGGACCTGGCCGCCACGGCCGGGCGTTTGCGTCAGACTCGGCGCGGCGAGCCGGGAGTGGCCTATGTGCATCTGCCCTACTGTGAAAGCAAGTGCCTGTACTGCGGCTTTTTTGGGGGCAAATACACGGAAGAGGCGGGCGCGGCCTATGTGGAGGCGCTCATCGGCGAAATAGAGGCCGACAAAGACCTGCCTTGCGTCGCCTCCGCCCCGGTGCGCGCCCTGTACCTGGGGGGCGGCACCCCCACCGCCTTGCGGGCGGGCGAGCTGGAGCGCCTTCTGCGCGCCCTGCGCCGCTCCCTGCCTCTGGCCGATGACTGCGAAATTACCGTGGAAGGCCGCACGCACAACTTCGGCCGGGATAAGATGGAAGCCTGCCTTGAGGCCGGGGCCAACCGCTTCTCCCTGGGCGTGCAAAGTTTCAATACCCGGATACGGCGCGGTCTGGGCCGCATCAGCGACCAGACGGCAACAGTGCGCCATCTGCGTGAGCTTTGCTCTTATGAGCGGGCGGCCGTGGTCATTGACATGATTTACGGCCTGCCGGGGCAGAGCCTGAGCGACTGGGAGGACGACCTGCGCCTTTTTCTGGACCTGCCTCTGGACGGGGTGGATATCTACCAGCTTAACATTTTTACAGGCAGCCCCCTGGCCGAGGCAGTGGAATCGGGACGGGTCCGGCCCGCCGCGCCGTTGTCCCGGCAGGGGGAGTTTTTTGAAAAAGGGGCTCTTCTGCTGGATAAAGCCGGATGCCGCAGACTTTCTTCAAGCCACTGGGGACGCACTCCACGCGAGCGGAATTTATATAACCCCCTGGTCAAAAGCCAGGCGGACTGCCTGCACTACGGCGCCGGAGCGGGGGGCTTTTTGCACGGATATTTCATGGCCAACCTGCGCGGCGTCCCCCAATACATCGCGCAGGCGCGCGAGGGCGCAAAACCCCTGGCCATGCTGGCGGCGGCTGCGGGGCACAGAGCCGCGCTACGCGTCATCCTGGGGCAGATGGAGCTGTGCCGCCTGAATCTGGATGAGCTGGGCGCGGCCCTGCGCTCCGACCGGCAAAACCCGCCCATGGACGCTTACGCCCTGTACGCGCCTTTGTTGGATAACTGGCAAAAGGCCGGGCTGATTCTCATGAACGGCCCTTGGATGGAACTGACCATTGCTGGGCAGTTCTGGAACGTCAACATCACGCGCGCCTTGATTGGCCGGCTGCGTCATATAAATAGGGAGCGTAGTCAATAATGAGCATGCACAAAAAATATTTCATCCGCAAAACCCGCCTTGCCCTGGCCGCCTGCCTGCTGCTCGGTCCGGTCGCCTTTGCGCCCGCCGCCCGCGCGGCGGAAAGCGCCGTGGTATCGGGGCATGAAATTGTGGTAACCGCCACCCGCGCGGAGCGGGAAAGCTTTAATGTGCCTTCTTCCGTTGATGTGGTGGATAATAAAGAGATGGGGCGGACGCCGCGCGGCACCATTGCCGAGCAGCTGCAGGATGTGCCGGGCATTGAGGTTACGGACGGCGGCATGGGCGGCGGGGCCAAGAGGGTGCAGATACGCGGCGAGAGTCCGGCCCGTGTGCTCATACTCATTGACGGCATGAAAATCTCCGAGCAAAAGTCCATGGAAGGCAGCATGATCATGATCGACCCGCTCAATGTGGAGCGGGTGGAGGTTATTAAAGGCCCGGCCTCGGTTCTGTACGGCTCGGAGGCCATCGGCGGCGTGGTCAACATCATCACCAAAAAGGGCGGGGATCGGCCCGTGCAGGGTGCTGTGGCCGTTACCGGCGATACCTCCAACGACTCCATAAGTCCTTATCTTTCCCTGTACGGCGCTTATGAAGGCTTCAGCTACCGCGCTGCCGGCGATTATACGGACGCGGGCGACAAACGCGGCAGTTCCGAACCTGTGGAAAACAGCGGCTACAGGCAGAGAAACGCCTCGGCCTATCTGGATTACGCCTGGACGCGCGGCAAGGCAGGCTTCGGCTACGACCATTTCTGGAGCCGCATCCACATACCCGGCGCTGATTCCGGCGATGCGCATGTGGAGCTGGATCTGCCCAAGTGGCAGCGCGACCGCTATTACGGCTTTCTGGAACTGAACCAGCTTTCGGACCGGCTGCCCAAGATTAGGCTGGTGGCCTTTGTGCAGGAGACGCGCAAGGATTTTTATAACGACATCACCGTCAATACGCGCACCCCCGCAGGCCCCGGATATATGATCATGGACGTGTGGCAGCACCCCTTTACCCTGAACGAGCAGCGCTCTTACGGGGGCACTTTGCAGGCGGACTGGACGGTGGGGGACCACTACCTGATCACCGGCGCGGATTACCTGTATGACGATCTCAAGGCCACGGATGACCGCCTGGGCCGGGTGAAAATAACCCAGTATATTCCTCCTTTATTTGCGCCCAATGTAATCGCCGACACCTCCACCCGCGACCTTTACAACTATGAGGCCTACCAGCAGACCCTGGCCCTTTTCGTCCAGGATGAATGGACCTTTCACCCCGACTGGACCCTGACCGCCGGGCTGCGTTTCACCCTTCTTGAATCCTCCCTGCACGGCAACAACAACCCCGCCCTGAGTACGGGAACCGACCGGGACAGCCACCCCACCGCCAGCCTGGGGCTGGTTTACGCCGGTTTAAAAGACTGGCGGCTGCGCCTCAATTACGCCCAGGGCTACCGCTACCCCCTGCTGAACCAGCTTTACATCGGCACCACCCACGGCGGCAGCGGCACGGCCTACCCCAACCCGAAGCTCAAGCCTGAAACCTCGCAGAACTTTGAGGCGGGCGCGCGCTACAGCGCGGGGGGACTCAGCGCTGATCTGTCCCTGTATTACAACCGGGCGCGCAACTACATCAGCATGCGCCCCATACCGGGCACAAGCGACGCCATTTTCTCCAATGTGGGCCGGGCGGAGACCGGCGGGGCCGAACTGACCCTGGGCTACACCCTGCCCGTTGGCCTTGAGCCTTACCTCAGCGGGGCCTATATGCGCCGCGTCTTTGATT
>JAITGZ010000030.1 GCA_031280335.1 Deltaproteobacteria bacterium
CTCGGCCCATGCTGCGTTATTGACAGCCGTTCCAGCACAGCGGCAATGAGTTTTTCCATGCGCTCCGCCGCTTGTCCGGCCACGCGGATGATCTCTTCCAGCGAGGTCTCGGCCATGCAATCCGGCATATTTTTGTTGGAAAGGGCGCACAGACCCAGAACGCGCAGGCCAAGATGCCGGGCCGCAATAACCTCCAGCACGGTGGACATGCCCACGGCATCAGCGCCCCAGGCGCGGAACATGCGTGTTTCGGCCCGGCTTTCCATCTGCGGCCCGCTCAGACCCAAAAAAACCCCCCGCTGTGGGACGAACCCCAGGCGCAAAGACTGCTCCACCGCCAGGGCGAGCAGGGCCGGGTCATATATTTCGCTCATATCCACAAAACGGCTGCGTCCGGGCGTGTCCGCCAGGCCGGTCAGGGGGCTGCGTCCGGTAAAGTTGATCTGATCCGTGATCAGCATGATTTCGCCGGCGGAAAAGAGCGGATTCAAAGCTCCGGCGGCATTGGTAACAATGAGCGCTTCCGCCCCCAGTTCGGCCATGATGCGCACCCCCATGACCACCTCTTCCGGGGCGCAGCCCTCATATAAATGGCAGCGGCCTTCCTGCATAATCACCGGTGTCGCGCCCAGGTGCCCCACGCTGAAACGTCCGCTGTGCGAAGGTACGGTGGAAAGCGGGTAATCCGGCAGGGAGGCATAGGGCACGCTTGCCTCCGTACGCAGGCCGCCGGCCATGCCCCCCAGACCGGTGCCCAGGGCCAGACCGACCCTGGGACGGAACCCCGTTGGCAGAAAATTGCGGATCAAAGCGGCGCAGCTCTGGACTTTTTTATTATTTGACATAAATTACCTGAACTTGTTGGGATGAATATGACGAATTTTTAGGGCAATTTCAAAGCTAAAGTGATGGGGTTTGAATTTTTGGCGCCATGGCCTCCGGTTTTTCCGGGGTTTAAGGATACGCTGATTTATTCTCTTGGGGGGGCCCCGCGATAACGGGTGCCGGGGCGGTGCCTTGGGCAAGTTGTTGCGTAATTCCGGCCAATATTGTATATTGACAGATTAAAGAGGGTTTAACTTTGGACATAAAAGATTACAAGGTCCTTATCGCCAACCGGGGCGAGATTGCCATTCGCATTATGCAGGCCTGCCGCAAGCTGGGCCTGGATTTTGTATGTGTCTATACCCTGGAGGATGCCTTTTCCGGCCATGTGCGTCTGGCCCGTGAACTGGGCGGCGAAAAGAGCCTGTACCGCATTTCTTCTTACCATGACGCCAATGAGCTTATGGCGGTGGCGGACGAATCCGGGGCCACGGCCATTCATCCGGGCTACGGTTTTTTTTCTGAGGACTACCGTTTCGCCCGCCGGGTGATCCAGCGCGAGCGGGGTATGGTCTTCATCGGCCCGTCCTGGAGGGTCATCCGCGAACTGGGCGACAAGATCAACACCAAGCGTCTGGCGCGCAGCCTGGGCGTGCCCACGGTTCCGGGATCGGATCGTCCCATTTACGATGAGATGGAGGCGGAGGAACTGGCGGGCAAGCTTTTTGCCTTTCAGACCGAAAATCAAATCAGCTCTCCCCTGGTACTGGTCAAGGCTTCGGCCGGGGGGGGCGGTATGGGTATTGAAGAGGTGCATGACCTGGATCTCTTCCGTTCGATCTATCGCCGGGTGCGTAATTACGCCGCCAGGCAGTTCAAGGATGAGGGAGTGCTGATTGAGCAGCGCATCCGCGACTTCAACCATCTTGAGGTACAGATTCTGGCGGATCGCAACTGCAAGAGCGTGGTGCATTTCGGCACGCGCAACTGCTCCATTCAGAGCGTGGGGCTGCAAAAACGTCTGGAGGTGGCCCCCGGCTTCGACCCCGCGCGCGCCTACCGTTTTGACGCGGCCAAGGTGTTGGAGGACATCACCAACCACTCCCTGGCCATGGCCCGGCATGTGCGCTACGACAATGCGGGCACCTGGGAGTGGATTGTTACCCGCGAGGGTAACCCTTACCTTATGGAAGTAAATACGCGCATCCAGGTGGAAAACGGCGTATCTGCGGCCATTGCCCGCGTCAGGGGCAAGGAGGGGACGGATATAATCGCCGAGCAGATCCGCATCGGCCTGGGTGAACCCCTGGGTTACGCCCAGGAGGATATCAGTTTTGAGGGCATGGGTATTGAGTACCGCATCATCGCCGAAGATCCGGACAATCGCTTCACCCCCTGGGTGGGGCGCATAGATCGCTTCAGTTGGAAGGACGAGCCCTGGCTCAAACTGCATACCCATGTGCCGCAGGCTATGTCCTACGACATACCCACGGAGTTTGATCCCAATTTGGCGTTGGGTATTGTCTGGGGTAAGGATATGGACGAGGTCAAAGAACGCGGGCTGGAATTTTTGCGAGGGATCTCGCTGGAGGGGTCTGGTTCTGGCGGGGTGCCCATGAAAACCAATTTGGATTTTCTGCAAAAGAAGACGGCGGACATTTTAAAATTTTGATTGGCGGGCGGGACGATGGATACGGACAAGAAGCTCCAGCAGATTATGGAGCAGCACAACTATATGCGGGACATTCTTGCAGGCAAGAACAACGAGAATCTGCGCCTGCTTTCTTCCAGGGTGGAAGAACTGCAGAGCCGGCTGCCGGCCTTGAACCCGGAAGAGCGCCGGGCGGCGGTGGACGCCCTGGCCGACCTGTTCAGTTTTGTGGAGAAAAAACTGGAAGCCGAGCTCACTCCCATGGACAAGGCGCACATTGTGCGTCACCCGCAGCGGGTCTGCCTGCGCGACATTCTGGAAAACGTCTATGACAATTACACTGAAATAGGCAGCATGGGCGAACACTCCATTGACCCGGCCATTCTCATCGCCAGGGCTTATATCACCCGACGCCAGGGCAGGAGGATTCTGAACCAGTCGGTGATGGTCATAGGCCACGAAAAGGGGCATGGTGAAGAAATACGCAATGGCGGCTCGGTCAAACCCTGGGGCAATGCCAAGGCCTTGCACTATATGAAGGTGGCGGAGACGGAAAATATCCCCATCCACACCTATGTTTTTACCCCCGGCTCTTTCCCCACGGAAGATACGCCGGGGGCGGCGCAGCAGATCGCCAAGAATCTTTACGAAATGAGCAATTTGCGCGTACCGGTGCTGGCGATCATTTCCGAAGGGGGCAGCGGCGGGGCCGAGGCCGTGGCTCTGGCTGACAAGCGCCTGATGTTTTCGCACGGTTATTATTCGGTCATTTCACCTGAAGGGGCTGCGGCCATTGAGGGGAACCTTAAAGAGGTCAAGGGCCGGGCTTCGGCTGAATTGATCGAGGATTGCGCCTTAAATCTGCGCATCACGGCTGAAGATAACTTGCGCATGGGTTATGTTGACGAGATCATTCAGGAACCGCCCCTGGGCGCGCGCGGCCATAATTTTGACTTTTTCCGCCTGCTGCGCCAGGAGGTGCTGCGCGCCACCGATGAAATCGTGTTGAGCGTGCGCGGGATCGAGCCGATACGTTACATGGCCTTGCGTTCCCGCCGCAAAAAAGCGCACGCTGAAGGCGGCATGAATATGGAAACCGTATGCATGCGCTGGAATCTTTCTTCTTCCGCCCAGGAGCGCCTGGTGGACCGCCGGCACAGAAAGTTCCGCGCCCTTTCCCTTAAGGCGCATAAAGATACGCGGGGAAGGGCGGAGCTGTTTAAAAGCTATGTGAACAGCTTTATCTGGGAATTTGTCTCTTATGTAAAATACGATCTGCTGCGCCGCCGCCAGCAGGGTCTTTCGGACTTTATCGGCGAACTGCAGTCGGAAACCTCTTTTTTCGTCAAAAAGCAGACTGCCCCGGCGCTGCGCTTTTTATCCCGTCTGCTGCCCTTTATACGCCGCCGCCAGAAAGACAGCAACGCTGCGGAACATCTGACCACCCTTTCCCTGTGGGATGACGCCCAGGAGCAGCGCGGCGGCAAATGGGCTTACATCAGCCCCAGGGCCAAGGATGATCGCACCGTAACCTGTCCCAATGCCGCCACCCACGGCTGCCTGGACATGTGGTCGCCGGATTTGTTTGGGGAATTCGCCGGGGTTTGTTCCAACTGCGGACATCATTTTCCCATGGAATACCAGTGGTACCTGTATAATGTCTTTGATCGCGGGTCCATTCACGAGTTCAACGCCGGTATTGAGGCCGTAAACCCCCTGGCCTATCCCGGCTTTGATCTGAAATTGGACAAGGCCAAGGCGGGAACCGGCCAGAAAAGCTCCTGTCTGACCTTTGAGGCTTCGATCAACGGCATAAAGCTGGTTACGGCCATGCTCATCGCCCCTTTCCGGGGCGGTTCCGTGGGCGCGACCGAAGGCGAAAAATTCATTCTGGCCGCCGAGCGGGCCAGCAAAAAACGCTACCCCCTTTTGGCCTATGTACACGGCACAGCGGGCATACGCATCCAGGAGGGCACCAACGGGCTGATTCAGATGCCGCGCTGCACCATGGCCGTGCGCCGCTATGTGGATGCGGGCGGCCTGTACCTGGTGGTGTACGACACCAACTCCTACGCCGGGCCGGTGGCCAGCTTCTTGGGCTGTTCGCCCTATCAGTTCGGCATCCGTTCATCCAATATAGGCTTTGCCGGTTATGGTGTGATTAAAGAAACCACAGGTGAAGCCCCCCCGCCCCATTACCATAATGTCTTCAAGGCCATAGCCAGAGGGCACATCCACGGCATCTGGGACAGACGCGAAACCCGCTTCAACCTTTACCAGGCCATGCTGACCATGGGCGGGCGCAATCTGTATTATAAATGACGAGGCAAGGCACATGCTGGATATAAGCGCATTACTGGATGAAATAAAGGCAGCCCCCTATGTGGAATCCTCCATTGTCGCCCCGCATTGCGGGGTGGTCTGTTTCAGCGAGGGTATCGCCCCGGGTGCCAGGGTAAGCGGTCCAAGCGGGCAGTGGAAAGAAACCCCAGGCACCCTGCTGGTTAACCTGGAGCGGGAGCGCAACCCCAAGGCCATTCGCGCCCTGGAGAAAGGAGAGGTGATCCATTGTAACATGGAGGTCGCCGGCGCTTTTGTGGAGGCGGGTACGGAACTGGCGCGGGTGCGGCATATGCTTTCCAAGGAAGAGGTGCTGCGCGTCATCCTCAAAAAAGCCCTTTTTCTCTTTCATGCCCCGGAAAAGGCCAAGTATTATTTCATCCCCCAGGTGGATATCAAGGTGAAGAATACCGGCCCCAAAAGCGTCAGCGTACATGACGGTATGGAGATGTTCATCATCTCGCGCATGAAACGCGAAACCCGCCTGTGTTACAACGGGCCGGACGGGGTCATCTACGCCGTTTATTTCAGCTTCAACGGCAATGTGGAGGCGGGCGCGCCCCTGATCGGCGTCTGCCCGCCCGATCTGGTGGAGCAGATTGAGGCGGTGAGCCTGCGTGTGCATACGGAGTGGAAGGAAGAATAAAACCCGCCAGACCCCGGCAGACATGCCCATTTCATAGCCACAATACGGAGCGGTGAATTTGCCTTGCTGCAATCTCGCGGCAAGTATTG
>JAITGZ010000032.1 GCA_031280335.1 Deltaproteobacteria bacterium
TCCCCCCGTGGTGTGTGGGGGGGGGGGGGGGGGGGGGGCCCCCGCCCCCCCCGGCGGGGGTAGGGGGCGGCAGCCCCGACGGGGCTGTATCCTGGCGGAGCGTCTCAAAGTCAAAATGTTCCAGGGAGGGGATTTCGCGGCGCTCCAGGCGAATCAGCGGCTCTGCCTCAACCAGGCGGGTGATGTGGGCGCTGAAGCGGGCGCGGTCCACGGCCAGGGCTTTGCCGGCCGGTACGCGGGCGTTGTCTGCGGCCAGCATGGTCAGGCTGCCCAGGGCGCGCAGTTCGTTTTTCAGCGCGCCCACAGCGCTGGCAGGGTCATTGGAGCGCAGCGAATTGGAGCAGACCAGTTCGGCCAGGTCGGGGTTGGAGTGGGCCGGAGAAAAGCGCAGGGGCTTCATTTCAAACAGGGTGCAGGGCACTCCGGCACGGGCCAGGGCCATGGCGCATTCGCAGCCGGCCAGCCCAGCGCCGATGACGGCTATGGAGGGGGTATTTTCCCTGGACATAAGGTGGGTCAGGCTGCCGCCCAAGGTTGGGGTTGAGGGCGCTCCTTCACCAGCGCATGAATTTTTTGATGTTGTTGTAAAATACGTCTTCCAGTTCCTGCGGTGCCAGACCGCTGACCTGGGTACGCAGTATCTCCACGGCATAGTGGTGAAAGGGGGCATCGCTCCCCCAGAAGAGGCGCTCGGCTCCCACTCGTTTGTAAGCTTCAAAAATTTTGGTGTGCATGGGCATACCGGAATTCTCCAGCCAGATGTTATCATGCCGGGCGGCCACATCCAGGGCGGCCTGGATGTAAACCCCGTGTCCGTGCCCCATGTGGATCATCACAAAGCGCGTGGCCGGGTAAGCTGCGGCCAGCTGCCCGATGCTCCAGGGCAGGGAAAAGGGGGCGTGGCCTGAGTGGATGAACACGGGCAGGTCTTTGGATTGGGCGTATTCCACCAGGGGGAAGACCACCGCGTCGTCGGCGGTGTAGGCGTTGAACAGAGGGTGGAGCTTGAGGCCGGCGAAATGGTGTTTCTCCACCAGGCAGGCCAGTTCATCCAGGGCCGCCCGGCCAAGGTGGGGGTTGATCCAGGCCAGGGCGGCGAAGCGGTCGGGACATATTGCCGCAGCCTCGCGGGTAACGGCGTTATCCGGGTAGCTGATCAGGGTTTTTTCTATTTCATGGAGGCGCATGGCCTGGAGCATATCCTGCGCCGTCAGCCCCACATTGCACCAGGAGCCGAAATAACCCACATGGGCGTGGGCGTCTATTTTTTTCAGGCCTCGGCCCGGTAGTGAGGTTTCCATATTGTTATATGATTACTCCTTGGAGCAAGGTCATTTTTTTGAGATATTGTCGGGGCGGCCGCCCCGGTACCCCGCCTGTGGGGCGAAATGGGCAAATATGCCCGTTTGTTTCCTTTGGCCGGGGTGCCGGGGTGCCGGCGCACAAGCTGGTTCTATACCCCAATGCCTTCATAAAGTACAGAGGAGAGATAGCGTTCACCAGCATCGGGCAGAATGACCACAAGGGTTTTGCCTTTGAATTCCGGCTTGGCGGAAAGGCGCGCGGCTACTGCCGCCGCCGCGCCGGAAGATATGCCGGCCAGGATGCCTTCTTCTTTGGCCAGACGGCGGGCGAACTCAATCGCCTCTTCGTTGCCCGCTGTTTCCACCTGATCCACCAGGGAAAGATCCAGGGTCTGGGGGACAAAACCCGCGCCTATGCCCTGAATTTTGTGCGGCCCGGGTTGCAGGGGCAGGCCGGAGAGGTGCTGGGTAAGCACAGGACTGGTTTGAGGCTCCACCGCCACGGAGATGATATTTTTACCCCTGGTTTTCTTGATGTGGCGGGAGACGCCGCTTATGGTTCCACCGGTGCCCACGCCGGAGATGAGTACATCCACCGCGCCGTCCGTGTCCTCCCATATCTCCGGGCCTGTGGTTTTTTCGTGTATGGCCGGATTGGCCATATTTTTGAATTGCTGCGGGATAAAATACCTGGCCGGATCGTTGCCGGCCATCTCCTCCGCCTTTTTGATGGCCCCGGGCATACCCTCCGCGCCGGGGGTGAGGACAAGACGCGCCCCCAGCATGGCCAGAACGCGGCGGCGCTCAATGCTCATAGTTTCAGGCATGGTCAAGGTCAGCTCATAGCCTTTGGCGGCGGCCACAAAGGCCAGGGCAATGCCGGTGTTGCCGCTGGTGGGCTCCACAATCTTCACGCCGGGCTTTAACTGACCGGATTTTTCCGCCTCCCAGATCATGGCCGCGCCGATGCGGCATTTGACAGAGTAGGCCGGGTTGCGTCCCTCGATTTTGGCCAGCACCGTGGCCTGGGAATTGACGATTTTGTTCAGCTTCACCAGAGGGGTATGGCCTATGGATTGGGAATTATCCGCATAGACTCTGGACATGAGGGTTGCCTCCTTGTTGGATTGTTAATTTTATTATTATAAAAACGACAGACAAGATAATAAATATTTTTTTGCGTAAAAAGCAAGTTTTTTATTGTCTTTAAATTTTGGGGCCATCGCCCCAAACCCCATCCGGGGGGAATGATAAAGGGGCATGTTCGCCCAGGCGCAGCCTTATCCTTGCGGTAGTCGTAAGGCGGCAAGGCCGCCTTACGGATAGCGACAGCATCGATGCCGCCCCTTGGCATAATGGCAAGGCACCCCAAACCACCTCGACATTGAACCATAGCTTAGAGAGGCGCAGCCTACGTCGTTCCGCCTTGCGGGCGTTACTCATGTACCTCGTGTTTTTTTTCAGCCGCGCAGCGGCTGAAAAATGAAAGGGGGCCTGGGGGGGCTGCGGTCCCCCAGGCGGGGCTGCGGGGCGGCAGCCCCGATTGCCTTGACGGCTTGTGATCATCCCAGGGCCTGAGCCAGATCTTGCACCAGGTCGCCGGCGTCTTCCAGGCCGATGGACAGGCGCAGCAGGCGTTCGTTCAGGCCGATGTGTTCCAGCGTATCCGGGGGTATGTCCGCGTGGGTCTGCACCAGGGGGTAGGTGAGCAGGGATTCGGCACCGCCCAGGCTTTCGGCGAAAAAGAAGACCTGTACCGAGGCCAGGATACGTTCCACTTCATCTCTGGATTGCGCTTCGAAGGATATCATGGCTCCGGCGCCCAGGGATTGCCGCAGCAGGCGTTCGTGGCCGGGGTCGGAGGGCAGGCCGGGGTAGCGCACATTTTGGATCTTGGGGTGTCCGAGTAGAAATTGGGCCACGGCTTTGGCGTTTTCTTCATGTTTTTGCATACGCAGGGGCAGGGTTTTGAGACTGCGCAGGAGCAGCCAGGATTCAAACGGCCCCAGGATGGCTCCGGCGGCGTTCTGGACGAAGGCCAGGCGTTCGCCTGTTTCCGCGTTGCGGGCCACGGCCAGTCCGGCCACCAGGTCGTTGTGTCCTCCCAGATATTTGGTGGCGCTGTAGAGGACTATATCCGCCCCGTGTTCCAGGGGCTTGCACAGGGCCGGAGTGAGAAAGGTGTTGTCCACAATAAAGGTGATGCCGCGCGGTCGGGCCAGATCGGCCAGGGCGTCCAGATCCGCCACCCGCAGCATGGGGTTGGTGGGCATTTCCACAAAAAGGCCGCGCACTCCCGGCGCGGCCAGGGCGCGGGCGGTCTCTTGGGTGTTGGAGCTGTCCGTATAGATAAAACGCAGGTTTTGCGCCCGTCCAAAGTGTTCAAAGAGGCGGAAGCTGCCCCCGTAGAGGTCTTCTGTTACCACCAGGGCATCGCCGGGCGAAAAAAGGCGCAGGGTGGCGTCAATGGCCGCCAGGCCGGAAGCGAAGGCCACAGCTCTGGCACCGCCTTCCAGGGCGGCCATGGTCTGCTCCAGGGCCAGGCGGGTGGGGTTGGAGGTGCGGGAGTAATCAAAGCCGGTGCTTTGTCCCAGGGCCTGATGCTGGAAGGCCGAAGAAGGATGAATGGGCATGGATATGGCCCCGGTGTGGGGGTCCCGGCGGGAGCCGGCCTGGGCCAGGAGGGTGCTTATTTTCATGGAGCTTGACCTTGGCGCGCTTACTGGTTTAACAAATCGTACCCGTCTCCGGCTGTCCGGTTCATTGCAATGCCGGGGCCGCCCCGGTATCTCCGCCCAAGGTGCCTTGCCGTCATGCCGAAGGGATGACAGAAATAAGGCGGTGCCTGGGCAAACATGCCCATTGGGCACCTTGGGAAATCCGTTTAATTTTTCAGCCGCGCAGCGGCTGAAAAACGAGGAGGGTATCCGGGGGGAATCATTCCCCACAGATGGGCTTTGGGGCGATAGCTCCAAAAGTATAAAGCTTTAAAGCAAAATTGCTGTATTGATTGTTTTTGGAACATTAAATGTTCTAAAAACAATCAATTTGGTGTTATTAAAATAATTTTACGCCGCAGGCAAGATTTTTTGAGGAAAAGAGTATGTGTTCGGGTAAAAAAGGCAAGAAGGCTCTGGTGGGCCTTTCGGGAGGGGTGGATTCGTCCCTGGCCGCCTTGCTTCTGCTGGAGCAGGGCTATGAGGTGATCGGGGTGACCATGGCTGTATATGGCGGCCCGGCCGGCGCGCTGCCCGCGCCTGGCGGCAGCGCCTGTTACGGCTGCGATGAGGGCGAGGATATAGCCGCCGCCGCCCGTCTGGCCGGTATGCTGGGCATAGAGCATCATGTTTTTGACTGTGTGCGGGAGTATAAAGAGGCGGTGCTGGATTATTTTCGCGCCGCCTATCTGGCTGGGCGTACGCCCAACCCCTGTGTGCGCTGCAACCACCTGCTCAAATTCGGGCTTTTGCCCAGGCTGGCGCAAGAGCGGGGGGTGGAGTACGATTATTTCGCCACCGGGCATTACGCCAGGGTGGAATATGCTCCGGAACGCGCCTGTTGGCTTTTGCGGCGCGGCGCGGATCAGGCCAAGGACCAGTCTTATTTTCTCTACCGTTTAAGTCAGGAGCAGCTTGGCCGGGCGGTCTTCCCTCTGGGCGGCATGACCAAGAAGGAAGCGCGCGCTTTGGCCGCCCAAAAGAATCTGCCCATGCACGACAAGCCGGACAGCCAGGATTTTTACGCCGGGGATCATGCCGAGCTTTTGGGTATGGCTGACCGGCCTGGTGATATTGTGGATGCCGAGGGCAAAGTGCTGGGGCGGCATGGGGGCCATTGGCATTTCACGCCCGGCCAGCGCAAGGGTTTGGGCCTGGCCGCGCCGGCACCGCTTTACGTCCGCCGGGTGGACGCGGCGCGCAATGAGGTAGTGGTGGCCCCCTACGCCCAAAGCCTGAGTGGGGGCTGCGCTGTGGGAGATCTGCGTCTGCATGCTCCCTGGGCTTTGGATGACCCGGCCCTGCGCGCCCGGCTGCGCTCTTCGCAGCCGCCTGTTCCGGCGCTGGCGCGCTTAGAGGAACGGGACGGAACAATGCGGGTGGAGTTTGAGCATCCCCAGTCCGGGGTGGCACCGGGGCAGTCCCTGGTGCTTTACCTGGGCGATGTGGTGGTGGGCGGCGGGGTGATTATGGATTGGGCAGAGACGCCTTATAGGCATTCAGGGTGTTGACCAGGAGCATGGCGATGGTCATGGGGCCAACCCCGCCCGGAACCGGGGTGATGGCCCCGGCCTTGGGCAGAACGGCTTCAAAATCGCAGTCTCCGCACAGGCCGCGCTCTGTGCGGCTTATGCCCACATCCACCACCACGGCCCCCTCTTTGACCATGTCGGCGCCAACGGCTTTGGGCCGTCCCAGGGCCAGAAAGAGAAAATCCGCCCGCAGACATTCCTCCCGCAGGTTTGGAGTGCGCGAATGGCAGATGGTAACAGTGGCGTTGGCTTCCGGCGCGTCGGCCCCCAGCATCAAGGCCAGAGGTTTGCCCACAATGTTGCTTCGCCCCACCACTACAGCCCTTTTGCCATGGGGTGAAAGCCCGTAATGCCGCAGCAGGGCCATGACCCCGGCCGGGGTGCAGGGACGCGGCCCGGGCAGTCCCAAGGCCAGCCGGCCCATGTTTTGCGGGTGAAAGCCATCCACATCCTTTGCCGGATCAATGCGTTGCAGCAGGGGGCGGCTGTCCAGGTGCGCAAAGAGGGGCAGTTGGAGCAGGATGCCGTCAATATCCGTGCGGGCATTCAGTTCATCCACCAGATATTCCAGCTCTTTTTGCGACACGGAAGGTGGCTTTTCAAAGGTTTCGGAGCGAAAGCCCGCTTCTTCGCAGGCCAGGCGCTTGTTGCGCACATAAATGCGTGAAGCCGGGTCGTCCCCCGCCAGAATCACGGCCAGGCCGGGGGCCCGACCCCGGACGGCCAAGAGGGCGGCGGTTTCAGTTTTAAGTTCCGTCCGTATTTTCAGGGCCGTGCCCTTACCGTCCAACAGCATGGTTTCCTTCACTCCGGCGCTTGGAGGCCGGTTTCCTTTAAAAGAGGAAGTTCCACCGTGATCACGGTCCCGCCGTTTTCCAGGCGGGAGGCGCGCACATAGCCGCGATGCGCGGTGATGATGGAGCGCACTATGGTCAGTCCCAGCCCGGTACCGCCTTTTTTGCGCGAAAAGTATGGCTCAAAGATGCGGCCGCGTTCTTCTTCCGTCAGCAAATCCGGTCCGTTATCGCCTATTTCTATGCGCAGGCGGCGCATCTCCGCGTCCAGATCCGCCCGCATGAAAACCGCAGGGTACTCGACTTTGTCCAGAGCCTCGGCTGCGTTGGTCAAAAGATTAATAAAGGCGCGGTGCAGTGCGGCCTCATCCATATACAGATCCGGCATGTTTTCAGGCAGGTCGAGCGTCCATTGAACGGAGGGCTGGCTCTCTTGAAAAAGATGAAATACATCGGCGAGCAGGGCGGTCGGAGACCCGCGTTTGAGGTTTATATCCGGCATTTTGGCAAAGGAGGAGAACTCCTGCACCATGGCCTGCAATTGCTCCACCTGCCGGACAATGAGCTTTGTACTTTGGATGAAGGCCGGGTCGTCCACGGTGGAGGAAAATTTTTTTTCCAGGCGCTGGGCGGAAAGCTTGATGGGGGTGAGGGGGTTTTTGATTTCATGGGCGATGCGCCGGGCCACCTCCTGCCAGGCGGCCATGCGCTGCATCTTTTCCAGATCCGTAACATCTTCAAACACGGCCACCGCGCCGGAAAAATTACGCTGCGAATCCGTCAGGGCGGCCACGGTGGTCAGCAGGCTATGCTCCCGCCCGTCCCGCGACAGCTTGATTTGACGCTGCAGTGCCTCGCCCGGGTTGGCGGCCAGGGCCGTGGCGATGTCGCCGAACTGGGCCAGTTCTTTTTCGTTGATGATGCGGCGTATGCTCTGGCCGGATATTTCTTCTTCTTTCCATTTTATGATGCGGCGGGCGGCCTGGTTGGCAGTGGTGATCTTCCAGCTGGCGTCAAAAGAGATCACCCCGGCGGCCAGATTGTCCAGCACGGTTTCCACGTAGCGGCTTTGCCGCTCCAGAGCCATGTTGTTTTGCAGCAGCATGGCGTTGGTCTCGGTGAGTTCGCGGCGATTGTCGATGATCTCTGAAGCCATGCTGTTGAAAGAATTTACCAGAATACCGATCTCGTCGCTGGAGTTGTCCTCAATGTGTACGTTCTCCTCGCCCTTGGCCAGCCTGCCGGTGGAGTTCACCAGGGCCATGATGGGGTCGGTCAGGCCCTTGACCATTTTAAAGGCGAACCAGATGATGGAAAAGGCTATGAGCGCGGTGAGAATGGTCAAGGTAAGGTAGAGCATGCCTTTGAGCGGATTTTTCAGGTGGCGGATCTGCCTGTATTCATCCAGGCCTCCGGCGATCATCCCCAGCCTGGCCTGAAAGCCGCTCCCCAAGTCTTCCGCCAGCACCAGGTACCCGTCCTGCCCCGCATTGATGGGCAGTACGCCATATAAAAAGTCGCCGTAAGCCGCTTCGCTCGGATAATATTTATAGCCCTGGGCGGAGATATCCTGCCAGTCTATTTTACCCTTGACCGAGGGCCAGGCCAGCACTGCGGGTGAATCCTGGTTCCAGCCGCGTTCAAATTTTTCCCTGTCCAGAAACTCGGCCATGGCCAGACCATGTTCCGTAATTTTATTGTCCAGAAGCGAATTCATTTGCGGACCGCCCAGAATATGGCCGCTGCCGGTTATCTCCCGCAGGGCATATTCCGCCTGCAGACGCATGCGGTTGCCCGAGCCGGACAGAAAACTTCCGGCCAGTTCGGTGGCCGCGCCCATGGAAGCCTCAATCTGGTTTCTGAACCAGAAATCAACGGAAAGACCCACAAACTGGGCTGTTACCAGAAACATGACCAGACAGGGCAGTATGGTCATGCCGGCAATGAGAATAACCAGGCGGGTGCGCAGGCGCGAGCCGATGACCCGGCGCTTGCGCTCCAGGATCATCTTTATGGCGTTGCGCAGCACCACAAAGAGGATGCCGATGAGCAGGATGACATTCAGGTTGAACAGGGCGAAAAAGAGGATGGAGCCGGAACCTATATACTGTAATTGGATGAATATAAGACAGAGCATCAGCGCAAAGGCGGCCGCAGCAATGCTCAACTCGCGCCGTCGCCGCGTGGCCTCAAGGTGGCGCTCCTCCCGGCTCTTTACCAGCGAAGGCGCGGCGGGTATGCGCCATCCCGGCGCGTCACGGGAGGCGGGAGCTTCCTCCGCGCGCCGCCCGGCATGGCCCGTATCACCGGGGAAGAGGGGCATGGAGCGTCCTGTAATCCAGGGTTATATGTTCCGTCTCCACCACGTTCTTACTCATGAAGATCAGGGTGCGGTCCAGCCAGCCGGGCATTTCGGCGCGGACCAGGCCGATATCCGCTTCAATCAGGTATTCTTCGTCCGCTTCCACCAGACTAAGTTCCGCCAGGGGGAGCTTAAAGGCCAGCCACCCCTCCGTCAGCAGACGGAGAAGCGCGGGGCCGCGCTGAACCTGCTCCCTGCCCGGCAGGGTCATTTTGAACTCTCCACTCAGATGGTCGTAACTCAGGGAAGAGACAAACTCCGCCTCAGCCATGCCGGCGTTGAACCAGAAAGAACGCTTTCTCTCCAGCCGCGTTTCAATGCGCAGCTCAAGCTTTATGCCGTCACGCAAAAGCTCTTCCAACAAAGCTTCGTTCTCCAGACCAAGAGAAAGCTTAAGCCAGAGTTTGCCGTTACCTTCGACCCACTGCGCCCGCTCCAGGATGAAGCGGGCGGGTTCAGCCGCCTGAGCGGCGGGGCGCGGCCCAAAGGATAGACACAAAAAAAGCAGCGCCCCCACCCACAGGCAGGCGCGGACTTTGGCGGAAAAGACAAAAAATTGGGTCAACGCTCTGTGGCGCACTCTTATCTCCATTGATCTAAACATATTATCCTATATATCACCCCTGTTCAAGCTAAAATGCGTTTGAACAGTCTATCAGTTTGAAATTATTAATATTGGAGCTATCCCAATGGGGGCTATCGCCCCAAACCCCCTCGACATTGAACTATCGCGACATTGAACCATCGCTTCGGTCGGCGGGTCATCCCCCTCGCTCCGGCCTGCAGCCGATCCCGCCGTGCGGGCTTTTGCGGCAGCTTGAAAGGGTTTCCAAAGGGGTAAACTCCTTTGGCGGGGGTGCCGGGGGCGGAGTCCCTGGCGGGTTTTTGCCCCAAGCCTGCCGTCAGTCATGCAAAAGGTGGACAAGGCCGTCCCTGTTCGGATATTTTGTCCAAAAGGATGCCGCCCATGCTCAATAAACCCAGAATGCTCACTCCGGGCCCCACGCCCCTGCCGGAAAGCGTACGTCTGGCTATGGCTGTGGACATGATTCACCACCGCAAACCGGTTTTCAAGCGCATTATGTCCGAGGTTCAGGATAAGCTGCGCCGCCTTTTCGGCACGGTCCAGCCGGTGCTGCCCCTGGCTTCTTCCGGCACCGGGGCCATGACCGCCGCCATAATCAATCTGTTTCGGCCGGGGGAGAAGGTGCTTGTGCTGGAAGGAGGACATTTCGGCCGGCGTTGGGCGGATATAGCCCGTTCGCACGGGCTGGAGGTTGTGGTTAAAAGCCTTGCCCCGGGCGAGGCGGCCGACCCGGCGGAACTGGCCGCCCTGCTGCGCGAACATGCTGATTTGCGCGGCGTCTGCGCGCAGTTGTGCGAAACCTCCACCGGCACGCAGCATCCGGTACGTGAACTTGCGGCCGTAACTGCCGCCTCCCCCGCGCTATTGCTGGTGGACGGAATCTCCGGGGTGGGTGTTTCGCCCTGCCCCATGGACGCATGGGGCATAGACTGCCTGTTGACCGGCTCGCAAAAAGGATTGATGCTCCCGCCCGGTCTTTCTTTTGTCGCCTTTTCCGCCAGGGCCTGGGACAAGGCCGCCGGGGTGGAGGCGGGCAATTTCTATTTTGACCTGGGGCGCGAAAAAGAGCAGATTCTTCAAAATCAGACCTGTTTCACCCCGCCCATCAGCCTGCTCCTCGGCCTTAATCAAAGCCTGGATTTGTTTTTTGAAGCCGGCATGGAAAATATCTATCGCCGGCAATGGGCGCTTTCGTGCATGGCCAGGAACGGGGCGTGCGCTTTGGGGCTGGAGCTTTTCGCCCCCAAAGCCCCGGCCTGGGGGGTTACCAGTGTACTCCTGCCGGAAGGAATCAGCGCGGCGGACATGTTGGCCGACATTTTTAAAAATTATAATTTGGTGTTGGCTGCCGGGCAGGGGGCGTACAAAGACAAAATAATCCGCATCGGCCACATGGGTTGGGTGGATTGGGCGGATCTGGCGGCGGCCCTGCACGCCCTGCATCGCGCCGGCCGGAGCCTGGGAGCCCCGGCGGGCGCGCCGGATTATCTGGAACAGGCCCTGACGGCCTATTGGCAGGCCCTGGCCCAGGGCTGCCCAACATGAAACTCTGGGGCAAAATGACTTAGGGAAATACTGATTAATTCGGGACTCCGCCCCGAACCCCACCGCGAGCAATCATTGAATATCGAAAAGGTTTGGGGCTATCGCCTCAAAGTATAAAATTTAAAAGTGAACCGTTTTAAGGAGAAGCCTATGAGTGAAGAAGCGAGCAAAGCGGGCGAGGCTGCGGGTACACAGGCCGGTCATGGGACGCCGCTGCCGCAGGTGGATTTTTCGACTTTTATCCTGTCCATGGCATCCAGCGCCATGGTCTGCCTGGGTGAGGCTCCGGACCCGGCCAGCGGCAAAAGCGAGGTGAACCTTGCCCTGGCCAAGTACAATATTGATCTGCTGGATATGCTGCGGAATAAAATCATGAACGGGCTGGACGAGGCGGAAACCCGCCTGCTGGAAGGCGTGCTTTATGAATTGCGTCTGAAATATGTGATCAAGGCAGGTTAGAGCACTTTCAAAGTGAAGTTGCTCCA
>JAITGZ010000042.1 GCA_031280335.1 Deltaproteobacteria bacterium
CCCGGGCGGGGATGTGTACGTGGACGCTGCAATCGCCACCGTTGGGAACTGGGGTGCCGAAACCGGGGGGGGTGGGGGCCGGATCCCGGCGGGGGCGGGGTGCCGGAAACGGCAGGGGAGGGGTACCAAAAACGGTACCCTAATCTTAAAGGAACCGATCAATGAACCACAAGGGAAGCAGACCCCCTTCAAGACCTTTGCCCGTATGGCCGAAGAAACCGCCTGGGCGGAATTTGAAAGCATCACCCGGAAGGCCAGGGAAAATATATGCGGATAAAGCGCTGTTAAAAGGAGTATTTTATGTTTGAAGCCACATTCAAGACGGAAATCATCGCCATCTACGCCGCGCACGGCCGGGGGGTGCCCTCCGGGCCGGTGCTGGCGGCCATCTGGGACAGGGTGGATTCCCTGCCCGATGCCTTCATGCGCTGGGCCGCGGGCGAACTGCGCGAAATGGAAACCCTGCCCGCCAACCTGGGCCTCTATCTGCACAAAAACCTCTGGCCGCTCTGGGATGAAAAAAACCGCCCGCAGCAAACAGACCCCGAACCCAGCCGCTGCCCGGACTGCACCCCGCCATACGCCCTGCCCGGCAGCGGCTTTTGGGTCTGGAGACACAGTGGAGGCAGCCTTTACAGATACTTCGCCCCCTGCCGCTGCAGCGGAGAAAAACGCTTTTTTACCAGGCCCGCCCTGGACGCCCAGGGCTGGAGCATCCAGCCGCCGGAAACAGAACGCGGACGCTTCGCCAGAACAGACACGCCGGAAAACAACACAGGAGAAAAATCATGATTCTGCGCGGCTGGAAAAATATCTGCGCCGCCATAGGCGGGGTAAGCCGCAATACCGCCCGCCGCCTCATGCGCCTGGAAGATATGCCCGTGGCCTACCTCGCCGGTACCCCCGTAAGCACACAAGAAGAACTGGAAAAATGGATCGCCGCCAAAACAAAACAAAAACACGGACAAAAACCCCCCAACCCCCCGGCGGCGGTGGTTTTTGACAATTACGCCGCAGGGGAGTAAGCTTGTTAAAGCAAGGAATAGAAGATGAAACGCACAATAATCAGAATTGACGAGCGTCTTTGCAACGGCTGCGGCCTATGCGTGCGGGGATGTCATGAGGGGGCTTTACAGCTTGTGGACGGCAAGGCGTGCGTTATCAACGAGGTTTTTTGCGATGGCCTGGGGGCCTGCATAGGCGAGTGTCCCGCCGGGGCCATTGAATTTGAAGAAAAAGAAGCCGCGCCCTATGACGAGCGCGCGGTCATGGCCAGACTGGTCGCCCAGGGCGAAAATACGGTCAGGGCGCATCTGCTGCACCTGAAAAAACACCATGAAACGGCCTACTTCGCGCAAGGCCTGCAATACCTGCAAGAACACGGCATCAAAATGGATTTGAAAGCCGACGGCGATGAGGGCCCAAACGCCCGCGCAGCGGACTTAAACCGGGGCCGAAACGGGGGAGACAAGCCTGCCGCAGTGGTTCAATGCGGCGATGGTTTGAAAAGCGCCGGCGTTTGTCCCGGCAGCATGGCTGTGTCTTTTGAGCCTCCGGACAACGGCGGCTCCGGGGCGGCGGCTTCATGCCTGACCCACTGGCCGGTGCAGCTGCGTCTGCTCAATCCGCAGGCTTCTTGCTTCAGGAATGCGGATGTCGTCCTGGCCGCGGATTGCAGCGCCTACGCTTATGGCGATTTTCACCGGCGTTTTTTAAAAAACCGCGCCCTGGCCATTGCCTGCCCCAAGCTGGACGCGGAAAAAGAAAAATATATCGATAAGCTGACCATGATGCTGGATGAGGCGGCCGTCAACACACTCACCGTCATTACCATGGAGGTGCCCTGCTGCACGGGCCTGCTCGCCCTGGCGCGGCAGGCGGCGGACCGGGCCGGACGCAAGGTGCCGGTCAAAAAAATCGTCATCAGTATCAGAGGGGATGTCTTGCGGGAAGAATGGCTGTGCGGCGCTCCAGGCGGGTCGTGATGCTGCGTCAGGCGACCGGGCGTCATCTGGTTGAAACGTTGAATACGCGGTCGGCCTGTCCTGGCCGGAGCGCGTAGGGAGGGATACCTTACCCGCCGGGGGGCTGGCGCGGCAGCGCCTTGGAGCGGCAAGACGGCGTCGGGAAAACTTGCTTTTCCCGACATGAATGCCGCCGCCGGCGCGGACACAGTCAGCCCGTGCGGCGGATGCCGCCGGGCGTTATCTAAGGAGTCTTGCCATGTCCATATATATTTCCGGTTCTCTGGCTTATGATCGGGTCATGTCTTTCCCCGGGCTTTTTTCCCAATACATCCTGCCGGACAAGATCAGCTTGCTCAATGTCTGTTTTCCGGTCAGCCGCATGGAAGAAAAGCGCGGCGGTTCCGGGGGCAACATTGCTTACACCCTGGCCCTGCTGGGCGAGAAGGGCCTGCTTCTTTCTTCCGTGGGCCGTGATTTCGGCCCTTACATGGATTTTCTGCGCGGCCTGGGTCTGCCTTTGGAGGGCATACACACGTTGCCGGACGAACTCACCGCCGGGGCCTACATCACCACGGACCAACAGGCCAACCAGATTACCGTCTTTCACTCCGCCGCCATGAACACGCCCTGCGGCTATGCTTTTTCTCACCTTGATCCCAAGACGGATCTGGCCATCATCTCACCTGTGGGTGCCCTGGACATGGAAGCGCACGCCCGTTTTTACCATGAACGCGGCGTGCGTTACATCTTCGACCCGGGCCAGCAGATTGCCGCCCTAAGCCCGCAGGCCCTGCTCGCCGGCATCAGCGGCGCGGCCGTACTCACCAGCAACGCCTACGAACTGGACCTCATCCTCTCCATCCTGAACCTGAAAATCCAGGATCTTCTCGCCCTCACCCCGGCTGTGATCACCACCCTGGCCGAACAGGGTTCCATCGTCCGCACACGGGACGGCGGCGAGACCCTCATCCGTGCCGTCCCGCTCAAACAGGCGCAAGACCCCACCGGCGCGGGCGACGCCTACCGGGCCGGGCTGCTCAAAGGACTGCGCCTGGGGCTTAGCCTGGAAGACGCCGCCCGCCTGGGCTCCGCCTGCGCCTCTTTTTGCGTGGAAAAACAAGGCGCGCAGGAACACCTTTTTTCACCCCGGGAACTCAATCAGCGCCTGCAAAAAAATTACGCCCTCAAACCCCTTGCTTTCACCCCCCTGTTGCCGGTAAATTAAACCCGCAAGAAGCTTCAGTTTGCTGAAAAAACTTGAACGGGTTCCCCTGGTGGGGGTGCAGGGGCATCATGCCCCTGCCGGGGGAGTATGAGGGGGCGGCACCCCCTCATATAAACCGGGGGAGTATGAGGGGCGGCACCCCCTCATATAAACCGGGGGAGCATGAGGGGCGGCCCCTCATGGAACCGACGGTTCCGAGGGATGAAGCGGAGGGATAATAATGGCGGATATGGTACGCAAGAACACGATGATGCTGGCGGCGGCGGCCGCGTTTTGCGCCGGTCTTTTTGTGGGTTTGCTTACGGCTACGCTCACGCGGCCGCCGGAGCAGGCGCCGCGCCCCGCAGCAGCGGCCCCGGCGGAGGATGCCGAGCTTGCGCGCCTTGAGCGGGCGGTGCGGGCCGCCCCGCAGGACGCGGCGGCCTGGGCGGCGCTGGGCAATTTGTATTTTGACCGGCACCAGCCGGCGGAGGCCGTGCGCGCCTATGAATCTTCTCTGGCCATCAAGCCCAATGATCCGGATGTGCTGA
This sequence comes from Deltaproteobacteria bacterium, assembly GCA_031280335.1. Classification (GTDB taxonomy): domain Bacteria; phylum Desulfobacterota; class Desulfovibrionia; order Desulfovibrionales; family Desulfovibrionaceae; genus WRHT01. The sequence goes on from JAITGZ010000042.1 coordinate 3,723, forward strand.
CGGATTTGGGCACCATGTACCGGCATCTGGACGAATTTGACAAGGCTTTGTCTTTGTTCAGGCGGGCTTCGGCCCTGGATCCTCAGCATCATCAGTCCGTGTTCAACCAGGGGGTGGTTTTATTTTTTGATCTGAAACAGGAGGCGGAGGCCCTGCGCATATGGGACGGGCTGGCCCGCGCCCGCCCCGACTACATCGCCCCCAGCGGCGAAAAGCTGGCGGACATGGTAAAAAAATACGCCAGACAAAGCTCGGGCAAACCCTGAATCAATGGGTGCGCGGAGACAGCGAAGGACACGGTAAAATCTTATGCCCAAAAACCTCAGGGCCGCATTTTTTCTGGCGGCGTTCATGCTCCACCCGGCCTGGGTCCTGTGCGCCGCCGCAGCCCTGCCGGTGGCGGCGGACCGGGTGTCTGAGCCTTTTTCTCTGCGCCATTCCGCCCATTTTGTGGTGGACGCGGGCGGCGGCCTGGACATTACAGAAGTCAGTTCACCCCTGCGCCAGAGGAGCTTCCGGTCTCTGGAAGGGGGCCTCCCCCTGGAGGGCGAAGGCGCTTTGTGGCTGCGCTTTTCTTTGATCCGGGATATCCCCGGCGGCGAAGAGCGCATGCCCGCGCGCCCCGCCGGGGCGCTGCTGCTGGATTTGGGGCGGGACGCGCCGCCGGCGCGTCTGTACCTGGCGGAAAGCCTGGATGCCGGAGGCGAAGCCCGGCAGTGGCGCGATTTCATCCCCGGCGCGGGCGGCATTTTCCGCCTGCCGGAACCGGAACTGCTCCCCCTGACTGTCTATGTGCGCCTGGAAAGCCTGCCCGGCCTGTGGTTTGACCCGCGCCTCAGACGCGAAGGCGCGCAGGCGCCGTTTCCGCAATGGGCCGAGGGCGAACTTTTACTGCTCTCCGCCCTGGGACTGGCGCTCCTGGCCCTGTTCATCCGCGGGGCGGCGGGACGCGAGGAATGGCGCCTCTGGGGCGCGGCCGTCCTGGCCTGCGCCCTGGCCCAGGCCATGTACAGCGACAACGGCGCGGGCGTGTCCCTGATCCATCCGGCGCTCATCCCGCGCCTGCTGGCCCCCGGCCTGGCCTTGATCCTCATGCCGCACCTGGGCCGCTACTTCCTGCGCCCCCCTGCGGAAGAAGAGCCTGAACCTCCCGCCTGGGGCGAAGCGCCGCGCCCCTTGAAAGCGATGGATAAACTGCTCATCGCCTTAAGCCTGCCCGGCGTCTTTACCGCGCTCCTGCCCCTGCTCCCCGGACTGGGCTGGAGCGCCCGCCTCCTGCCCCTGGCCCCGCTAATCCTCGTCCTGCCCCTGGCCGTAACCCTGCCCGCCCTGCGCGGCGCGGGACCACGCGGCGCAGCCTACCTCCTGCTGCTCGCCCTGCCCCTGGCCGCCAGCATGCTCGCCCTGCGTCTGGCCTACGAACCGGATCTGCTGCCCTGGCGCGAACTGGGGCCGCAGCTCAATACCCTGGGCTACCTGGCCGCGGGGCTGCTCATGCTCGCCCTGCCCTCCACAACCCGTGAAAAAAAAGACTTCTTCCCCCTGGATGCCTACCTGCCTGCGGAAGACGAAGAAAAAAACAAACCAGCCCCTGAAAAGAAAAATACGATCCTTGAAGAGGAAAATACTGCTCCTGGAGAGAGAATATCTGTTCCTGGGGAGGGAACCCCAAGAGGTGAACCCCTTGAGGTTCCCTCCCCAAACCCCGTCGATGCTGTCGCTATCCGTAAGGCGGCGGCCTTGCCGCCTAACGGCTACCGCTCCCTCCTGAACCCGTCCGAGGGTAAGGACACGGCGGCCGCGCGGGTTCCAACGGACAACGCGCCCCTGTCCCCCCTGGACGCCCTGGCGGAAATGACCCTCCCCCTGTCCCAGGAAATACCCGGACAAAACGAGGAAGAAGAAGACCGGGAAACAGTGCTGGAACTGGACCTGAGCCTGCGCCTGCCCCCGGCGGAAACACCCGCTCCGCCGACAGGGGCATTACCGGCGGATCTCCCCGCCCGTGAGCGCCTTGCCGCCGCGCCGGGAGAGGGGCAAGGACAAGACGGCGGTGCCTGGGCGGACACGCCCATTGCCAGCCCCCCGCCCCCCCCGCGCGGGTCTCTCAAGGGTGATCCTGGGGCTGATGCTGGTTTTATCGGCATTGAAGACGAGGAGGAGCCCGGCCTGATCATCCTCAAGCCCTCCGGCGCGCCCGCGCCCGCGCCGGCCGGGGCCTTTTACGCGCCGCCTTTCAATCTGGCCGGGCTGATCCGGCGTGTACACGGGGAACTGCTGCCTCTGGCCGGGGAAAAGGGTCTTGAGCTTTCCTGGTTTGTGGCGCCCAATCTGCCTGTTTTTTACCGGGCCGCGCCGGCTGGTTCCGGCGGTATGTCCGGTACGGAGAAGGAAGAAGATATCTTCAGCCTTATTCTGGATTTGGCGCGCGGCGGTCTTATGGCCGCGGAAAGCGGCCGGGCGGGGCTGTCCGTGCGTGAAGCGCGGGGAGAGCAGGCGGAAGACAAACCCCGCTTCAGCCTGCTGGAATTCAGCCTGCATCTGCAACGCTCCCGCCCGGCCTCGACCTGGCCCGCCCAGGCTTTGGAACTGGCCGAACGCGCCGGTCTGCGCTTCAACCTGGATTTTTCCCCGGAACAAGGGCTCTCCTTCAGCTTCATCCTGGAACTCTCCCCCTTGCCGGAGGCAGAACCCACAGCCGCGCAGCCGGGACATGCGGCGCAGGCGCGGCCGTCGGACCCGTACCCCGCGCTCCTTGCCGTTGCGCCGGGGGGGGGGCAGGGACAAGACAGCGCCCGGGTAAACGTGCCCATTTCCGGCCCCTCAGACCCCCCGAACGGGTTTCCAAAGGGGCCGGCACC
>JAITGZ010000082.1 GCA_031280335.1 Deltaproteobacteria bacterium
TGTCTATGAGTCCGTTGTAAAACGCGGGTTCGCCCACCACCCAGATGGGGGTAGTGGGAAAGATCCCCTGCAGCCAGCCTTCCAGGGGGAAGCTCAGGGCCAGATCGCCCATGCGCTGCATTTGCAGGATTAGAATGGGTTTGGATGTGTCCATTTCAGGCATAAAGGGCGCGCATGGCCGTTATGATGGCCTGCAGACGCCGCTCGTAGCCATGCTCGGCCAGTACGCGGCGGCGGGCCGCCCGGATGATCGCCTGTTTTTTTTCAGGATGATCCAGGTAATAAGCGATGAGGTCGGCGGCTTCTTCCGGGGAGCGGTAACAGATGACCTCTTTGCCCGGCTCAAAAAGCTTTTCCATCTGAGCGCGCCAGTCCGTAATCAAAAAGGCGGCGGCGGCGGGCACGTCAAAGACCCGCTGGTTGACCGCGCCTTTCATTTGTTGACTGGTACAGTTGAAGTTTACTTGCGAAAAAGGGTAAAAATGCGGCAGATCGGCGTAATAGCTCAGTTCGGGATGGTAGCGCCAGTTTTTATTCGGCAGCAGGCTTAACCAGCCGTTATCGCCCGCGATGAGCGGTTCAAAGGGCAGGATGGCTTGAACTTGTTCCAGACGGTAGCGCCTGGTGGCCTCCCAGGTGATCAGGGTTTCGTAACTTAGCTGGCGCTCCGGCGTGTCCAGGCTGTGCCATGAAGGGAGCAGTTCCGGATAGTTTTGTTCCATAAAGTGGATGACGGATCGCTCCTGGCTCAAAGCGAAGGCGGCGGCTATTTCCGGATAGCGGGCGCGCAGATCCGCCGGAGGGTCGGCGTTGCGCAGCCGCCCCGCCACCTTGTGCAGCATGGAGTTACCTACGAAGGAGACCCGGCAGTTCCACTGGCGGCAGGCATATTTTTGCTGTGCCGCAGGGCTTTGCGGGACAAAGCGCGTATGATCCGTGCCCAGGGGCAGGTAATGCGCGTGGGCGAAGCCGCGGGCGCGCAAAGATTCAATATTGTCTTCATCCCATGAGAACAGGACGCACCAGGGGCTGAAGACATTGGTGTAACGGTACAGGATAAGGTGAGGATTATCCACAAACCACGAGGCCAGGGGCAGTTCCATGCGCTCCAGCAGGTCCAGCAGCACGCCTTCGCGGTCCACCCCCAGGTGGTTGATGGTCAAGGCGAAGTCAGGGCGAAAATGGATTATGGCCTGAAGAAGCTGTTCCATGAACATACCGGCGGCGGTTTCACCCTCCGGCAGTTCCAGCAGTAAATAGTCTAAATTCAGGCGGCGGCAGGCCGCCTCCAACTCGCCGATGAGAAAATAGCCGGAGGTGATCAGCAGAATACGCGGCGCATCCCCTTTGAATTTAGCGTAGCGGGTTTTTTCCCAAAAATTGATCCGGGCGCTGGCCTCCAGACTGCGGCGTATTTCGCCGTAGTAGGCGCGGTCCAGTCTCTGGTAGGCGGGGTGGGCAAGACAGCGGAAGGGCAGTCCCTTGTGCCCAAGTTGCCATTGGTGCAGCGTCTTAAGGGCTTTTTCGGCGTCCGGCGCGTTGACCCAGAGTATGTTTTTTTTATGCGCGTGGGTCTGGCGCAGGCCGGAAGCCGCCAGCAGGTCTTCTTCCTTGTCCACCACTGCCAGGGTGTATTCTTCGCCCAGTGCTGCCTCCAGGCGGTCAAGCAGATCGGCCAGGGCATATCCCACGCCGCTGCCCAGCAGTACAGGCAGTTCCAGGCCGGGGCGCAGGGGGGGCGGGTCGGACAAGCCGTCTTCTTGCGTCGGGGGCAAAAGGGAACATTCGCGCATTTTTCCGGAAGGTCCGAGCAAGCGCGTTTCTTGGCCTTCATGGGGCCAAGCCAGGTCAGCCAGACCTTCAGCATCACAGATTTTTCGGATTGCGCACCTGGGGGCATGAGGCGGCATGGTTACCAGATTTCCTTCCCCGGAAAGTAAAATACGAACTCCGTCCGGTTATTGGCCGAGGCGTTGGGGGCGTTTTCAGGAAAAAGCGGGGCGCTGTCGCCCAGACCTACGCTTCTGACGCGGCTGGGGGAGAAGCCGCCGGCCTGCAACAGGGCGTACAGCGCCGCCCCCGCCCTGGCCCCGGACATTTCCCATACCGAGGGGAAGTAGCGGGTGTCCAATTCATTTTGCGTGGAGTTGTTGCGCACTATGATATTAAAATTGTTTCTGTGGGAGGCTTCCAAAACCGGACGGAGCAGTTGCTGCCTGTTGCGGGGGTGCAGGTAGGCTGTGCCGGGGTAAAAGAGCTTGTCATTTAAAACCGTGAGCTTTACCCCTGTTTCTTCCATTTCCACACGCAAGGATTGACGCAGATCCGGATCGGTGCGGACCACATCCGAAACCACCTGCTGCATGGTGGAAAAGAGATCTGTTTCCGCTTCTTTAATCACGTCCTCGGTTTTTTGCTCTTTACTGGGCGAATAGGCCACAAAACGGTCTTGAGGCCGTTTGGTCTGTACGCCGAAAGCATCTTTGATCGAGGCCAGGGCATCCATATATTTGTTTTCTTCATCTTTGGCGAAGATGAAGAGCAGAATGAAAAAGCAGAGCAAGAGCGACATCATGTCGCCATAGGTAACCACCCAACCGGCAACGCCCATGGGAGCGGGAGCTTCGGTCTCTACCGATTCGCCATCATCGTCTTCATCCGCCATATTGTCCCCTTATTTTCTCTCCTCGCGCATGGAGGGCGGCAGGAATGATTGCAGCTTTTCTTTGAGTATGGCCGGGTGTTCGCCTTTTTGAATGGAAATGATGCCTTCTTTGGCCAGCATCAGGTTGCGGTCCTCGTCGCTGGCGCGTTCTTCCAGTTTTTTGGCCAGAGGCAGGCAGACTATATTGGCCAGCACGGCCCCGTACAGGGTGGTGAGCAGGGCCACGGCCATGGCCGGGCCGATGGATTTGGGGTCGTCCATGTTGGAAAGCATCTGCACCAGACCCACCAGCGTGCCGATCATGCCGAAGGCCGGAAAGAAGGTGCCCATTTGCTTCAGCACCTCCTGCCCTCTGAAATGGCGCTGCTGCATTATGGCTATGTCAATATCCAGCACCCCGCGCAGGGTGGACAGTTCCGTACCATCCGCCACCAGCATGATGCCCCTGGCCAGAAACTTGTTGCTGGTCTGCACCTTTTCCAGGGCGACAATGCTTTCTTTACGCGCTTTTTCCGAAAGCATTACCAGTTCTTCAATGATGCTGCGGGGGTTGTCCGTTTTATAAAAAAAGCATTTGCCGATGACCTTGATGGTGCTGCCGATAACTTTAAGTGGAAACATGGCTATGGTCACGCCCAATCCTCCGCCCAACACGATCAGCGCCGAGGGCAGGTCCACAAAGCCCATGGGGTTGGCCCCCAGAAGAACAGCGGCAATGCATACGCCGAAGGCACCGATTAGTCCCAGCAGGGTTCCGATATCCATAACTTGTTTTCCTGTCCTGGTTTACTTGGATAACGGCCTATAAACCACTTCATTGTTTTTCAAATAGAATTCCAGTCCCTGTTCAAAAAAGTCTTGTATGGTGGTATAGGCTTGGGCAATGGAAATTTCAAGTCCCGGCCGGATACGCCCGGCGCAGATCAAGCGGCATTGCTCGGCGTTTTTTTCGTCCGCCTTGATTTCATTGGAAAGTTCATTCAAGCGATTCTGCCCAAGGCGCAGTTTTTCTTGTACCAGTTCAAGCAACAGGTCTTCAGATTCAATATTTCCTTTGCGCGTCAGTCCTTCCAGGGAACATTGCCGGCTGCGCAGGCGGGATATTTCCGTCTGACATGCGTGCAGGGCGTAAAGAGATGAGGGATTATAGCCCAAAATGACCTTGGTGGCCGTGTCGTGGCCTCCACCGGCTTGCTCGGCCACATAAATTTTTTCCTGGGCGCAGACTGTTCCCCCCTGAAGTCTCCCTTTAATTACCAAGTTGCCTCCGGCATAGATCTCGCTGTGCAGGCAGGCACCGTTAATTTCCACATTGCCCAG
>JAITGZ010000085.1 GCA_031280335.1 Deltaproteobacteria bacterium
GGGAGATTGCGCTGTATCAGGGTGAATAGACCGCGCCGCCTTATCCTTGCGGTAGCCGTTAGGCGGCAAGGCACCTTACGGATAGCGGCAGCATCGATGCCGCCCCCTCGGCATGGCGGCAAGGCATATTCCCCCTGCGGGCGTTGTCCGCCGTTAAGCGGCAAGTAAAAAAACAGTTGCGTTTTTTCCGCTTTGGATTCATATGGAATTTGTTGTTGCGTGGTGAATTATGCGTAAGGCAAAAATGGAAACGTCAGCGGGGTTTCACCCCCGGAACCTGCGGAATAAGGCTGAAACTTTTGGGTTTGGCCCGATTTTTGCCACACACACACACACACACACACACACACACACACACACAGTAACAACGCCCGTTATAGCGAGTTCCGCTCGGAACGGCGCGGTTTTTGTCGTTTTTAAAACGGCCCTGCCTCTCCACATGGAGGCAGGGCCGTTTTGGCATTTGTAAAGCCCATAGGCTGCGTGGGGCATCTCAGGCGGCAAACGATATAATAGTGATAAAATATATCTATTAAGGAGAAGAAAAATGCGCAGACTCATTTTACTATTTGTCTTTCTGTCTCTATCCGCAAACGTTTATGCGGCTTCTGGCTTCTATGCTCCATTATATTTGGGGTACGGGAAAGCGCAGGTATCAGATATTAAAGAAACATTATCTTTTCAGGGGGTCAAATACGAAGCAACGGATGACGGTAAATACAAAGACAGCAACTTGGCCCTTGGCGCTGGCTTGGGCTATGATTTTTCCGTTAATCACAAAGTTCCCATCAGATTGGAGGCTGATCTCGTTACTCGCCTTTCCAGCATAACAGTTTTTGATGACAAATACGCCGGCGACTATGAAAAACTTCAACTGCTAAACATGACAACGCTCATGTTCAACAGTTATGTTGACTTGCCCATAGGCGATTCTGTCAAGCCTTACTTGGGTTTGGGCATCGGCTACGGATTCGGGCGGGCGGCCTATGAATATAATATTTATCTCAGCCCACTTTATAGCCAGCGAGTAAAAGGCAAGAAAAGCTCCTATCCCGGCGGGTTTGCCGCCGCCATTCATTTGGGGCTGAAATTTAAGGTCAATGACACATGGAGCGCAGGAGTAGGATATCGCGGTACCCTGTGGTCATTTGACAAAAATTATTTTTCCCACCGTGAATTGTCTATGGGCTGGAAAGGCGATGTCCACATTAATGAGCTTATGTTTTCTTTATTTTTCACCCAACCCAGCCAATAGCTAAAAAATATCTTTAGAGCATATCAACTTTGAGACGCTCTGCCCGGCGCTGAACGGCGAAATCGTTGCTGTCGCCATCCGTAAGGCTCGAAGACTCGCCAACGGCTGCCGTAGTGAATTTGACTCGGGCCGTCCTGGCCCTCGCTCTTTGGGCGTGAAAGCTTTCGCTTTCACGCCCTATTCCACAGGACAGTGGAATAGTCGCCTACACCTTACAGGCGGGCGGCGGCGCTGCGCGAACCCCGCCGCCAGAGCAATTTCAAAGCGAAATAGCTCTAAGGTCTTCAAGGGCGCATTCAGCCACGCGCAGGCCATCGGCAATGGCCCTGACCACCAGGGACGGGCCTGCGGCCGCGTCGCCGCAGGCATAAAGGTTCCGGCCGGGCAGGCGTCCGGCGGCGTCGCGCGGCAGGCGCTCCGCCGGGTCAAGGGTCAGCCCCAGGCTGGAGAGCAGCGGGCTGTCTTCCGTCCCGGTAAAGCCCATGGCCAAAAGGGCCATGCCCGCCGGCAGCGTGAACTCCGAGCCTTGCTTGGGCACGGGGGACATGCGCCCGTCTTTTTTGTTCCAGCCAACTTCGTGGCATAGCACCGCCCCCAGAAGCGCGGGGTCTTCTTCCGCCGGGACAAAAGCTTGGGCCGAGACGCGCCAGCGGCGCTCTCCGCCTTCTTCGTGGCTGCTGGATGAGCGCAGGATGCGCGGCCACTCCGGCCAGGGGTTGGAGCTTTCGCGCGTTTCGGACGGCTTGGGCATTATCTCCAGTTGGCAGACGGATACCGCCCCCTGCCTCCAGGCTGTACCCACGCAGTCAGAGCCGGTATCGCCGCCGCCGATGACCACCACCCTTTTGCCCGCCGCGTTACAGTGCGGGGGCAGGGAGTTTATTTCTCCTGCCAGAAGGCGGTTTTGCGCCGTCAGGTAATCCGTGGCAAAGTGTACGCCGCCCAGTTCACGTCCGGGCACGGGCAAATCGCGCTTGCGTCTGGCCCCTGTGGCCAGCAGCACAAGGGCGTGGCGGCTTTGCAGCAGCCGTCCGGATATGTCCGCCCCGGCCTCCACCCCGCATTCGAACTCCACCCCTTCTTCTTCCATGAGGCGGACGCGCCGGTCCAGAATCTTTTTTTCCAGCTTAAAATCCGGTATGCCGTAGCGCAAAAACCCGCCCGGACGGGCGTCTTTTTCATACACTGTAACCCGCAGTCCGGCCCGGTTCAGACGCCAGGCCGCAGCCAGGCCGGCGGGGCCGGAGCCTATGACCGCCGCGCGCAGGGTCAGGCGTTGGGCCGGGGGCCGGGGGCGGAGCATGTTTTCCGTAAAACCGCGCTCGATCACGGCCAGTTCCACCCGGCGGCAGGGTACGGCCATGCCGTGCAGGCTCTGCACGCAGGCACCCTCGCACAGGGCCGGGCATACTCTGGAGGTAAATTCGGGGAAGGGGCTGGTGGCCAAAAGCCGGCTTAAGGCTGTGTTCCAGCGCCCATACAGCGCCGCCGCGTTTATTTCCGGTATGGCATTGCCCAGAGGGCAGCCACAGGCATGGCAGAAGGGTATGCCGCAATCCTGACAGCGCGCCAGGTCATCCCGCAATGTGCCTTCCCCCGGCAAAAGCTCCACCGGCTTGAAATCATGGATTCTTTCCATAACAGGGCGGTATTTTTTCATCCGTCAGTTCCTTTGCGCTGCAAAACATTTTAACTTTTAAATTGTGTATATTATTGGGGTACTGGCCCTCAGGCCTGTTTGGTTTCCGGGCGCGGGGTGGCCGCGTCGGCCCTGGACATTTCCCCCAGGGCGCGGCGGTATTCCATGGGAAATACCTTGATGAAGCGGCCTTTTTCTTTTTCCCAATCCGCCAAAAGGTTTTTGGCCAGCGGGCTGCCGGTGTATTCGGCCTGTTTACCCAGCATGGTCAGCAGTTCTTTTTCGTCAGCCGGCGAGAGAAGGTCCAGGTCAACCATTTCCAGGTTGCAGCGGCTGTCGAAGAGTCCATCGTCATCATAAACGTAGGCGATGCCTCCGGACATGCCGGCGGCGAAGTTGACCCCGGTACGGGCCAACACGGCCACCAGCCCGCCGGTCATGTATTCGCAGCCGTGGTCGCCCACGCCTTCCACCACCGCCCTGGCTCCGCTGTTTCTGACCGCAAAGCGCTCACCCGCCCGGCCGCGCAGATAAAGCTCGCCTCCTGTGGCACCATACAGAGCCACATTGCCCGCAATGACGTTCTGTTCGTCAAAGTTTTGGGGGATGTTTTCCGCCGGGGCGATGATGATGCGCCCGCCGGAAAGCCCCTTGCCCACATAGTCGTTGGCCGCGCCGCGCAGGCACAGGGTCAGGCCGCGCGCGGCAAAGGCTCCGAAGGACTGGCCGGCTGAACCTTCCAAATGCAGGCGGATGCTGTCTTCTGGCAGGCCGGCGGCACCGCGCGCCCGGACGATACGGGATGAAATTTTGGCTCCCACGGCGCGGTCGGTGTTGCGCGTGGCGCTATGCTCCTCCATGCTTCCGCCGTTTTCAAGCGCTTTTTGCACCTGGGGCAGAAATTTGTCGTCCAGACCCACGCCCGCCGGAAAAATAGCGTCTTCCGGTCCGATATAACGGCGCGGCCCTTCCGCCGGGGCGGACAGTAGGCCGGAAAAGTCCAGGCAGGCGGTCTGGGGCAGGGAGGCTTCCGGCCTGAAGGCCAGCCTTTCCACCTGGCCGGTCATTTCAGCCATGTTTTTGAAGCCCAGGGAGGCCATGATCTCCCGCACTTCCATCGCGGCAAAGCGGAAGAAATTGATCAAATGTTCCGGTTTGCCGGCAAAACGCGCCCGCATGTCCGGGTCCTGGGTGGCCACGCCCACCGGGCAGCCGTTGGTGTGGCATTTGCGCATCATCAGACACCCCAGGCTCACCAGCGCGGCCGTGCCGAAGCCGAATTCATCCGCGCCCAGAAGACAGGCCATTGCCACATCACGCCCGGTTTTCATCTGGCCGTCGGCCTGCAGGCGTACCTGGCCGCGCAGCTTGTTCAAGACCAGGGTCTGCTGGGTTTCGGCCAGGCCGATTTCCCAGGGGCAGCCGGCGTGCATGATGGAAGAAAGGGGCGAGGCCCCGGTACCGCCGTCAAAGCCGGAAATAAGCACCATGTCGGCCTTGGCCTTGGCCGCTCCGGCCGCGATGGTACCCACTCCGGTCTCTGAAACCAACTTGACCGAAACGCGGGCCGCATCGTTGGCCTGGCGCAGGTCATAGATAAGCTGGGCGATGTCCTCGATGGAATAGATATCGTGGTGCGGCGGGGGCGAAATAAGCGAGACCCCGGGGGTGGAGTAACGCACCCGGGCGATTTCGCCATCCACCTTATGCCCGGGCAGCTGCCCGCCTTCGCCGGGCTTGGCCCCTTGGGCGATCTTGATTTGCAGTTCATCCGCGTTGACCAGATACTCCAGTGTAACCCCGAAACGGCCGCTGGCCACCTGTTTTATGGCTGAACGGGCGGAGGCTCCGCCTGGCAAGGGTTTATAGCGCTCCGGGTCTTCGCCGCCCTCGCCGCAGTTGGAGCGCGCGCCCACGCTGTTCATGGCCAGGGCGATGGTCTCATGCGCCTCTTTGGAAAGAGCGCCGAAAGACATGGCCCCCGTAACAAAACGGCGCATGATGGATTCCACGGGTTCCACCTGCTCCACAGGCAGGGGGGGGCGGGCCGGGTCCGGGACAAAATCCATCAGATGGCGCAGGGTAAAGGGCTGGGCTGGCTCCGGCTGACCGGATCCGGCGTTTTTCAGTGTTGGGCGGTTGATCAGCCCGGCGTAACGGCGGTACGCTTCTTGGTCGTTTTGGCGCACCGCCTTGTGCAGCAGGGTGATGCTTTCGGGCGTCCACAAATGCGCCCCGCCGTCGCGGCGGTAACGGTAGGCGCCGCCCACGGGCAGGGGGGCCTCCGCCATTTCTTTTTTGTTACGGATGCTTCCGCTGCCGAAGCCTTCGCGCAGACGCAGGGCCATGTCCCGCTTATGTATGGCGGCCTGCTCGATATGTTCCAGGCCGATACCCCCCACCCGCGAAGCCACGGAGGGGAAATAGGCCTGCATTATGCCCTGGCCCAGGCCGATGGCTTCCAGAATCACCGCGCCACGATAGCCGCGCAAGGTGGATATGCCCATCTTGGAGATAATTTTGCGCAGGGCGGCGCAGAGGGACAGCACATAATTTTCAATGGCCCTGGTCGGGCTGATCCCGCCGGAAAGCTCGCCGGTATCGGCAAGTTCGGCCACGGTTTCAAAGGCCAGCCAGGGGTTGACGGCCGAAGCGCCCAGACTGAGCAGCATGGCCATGTGGTTGCCTTCACGCGCTTCGCCTGTTTCACAGATGAGACCTATGCCCACCTCGCCCTTTTCGCGCAGCACGCGGCGGGAGGCGGCCACGGCCAGCAGGGCCGGAATGGGCAGACGCCGCCCGTCCGCCCCTTTATCCGAAAGCACGATGATGCCCGTGCCCTCACGCACGGCCTGCCCGGTTTCACGCTCCAACCTGGTCAGGGCCGCAGCCAGGCTCATCCCCGGCCTGGCCGCCGGGTCAGGCTCAAAGGTGCCGTCCAGGGTACGGCAGGCAAAGCCTTCCTGACGCATCTCCCGCAGGCGGTTCAAGTCATCGTTGGACAAAATGGGGTGCCTGAGCTTGATCAGTCTGGCCTGTTCCGGGTCTTCGCGCAGAATATTCGGTTTGTAGCCGATGAAGGTCATCTGGGACATGACCATAAGTTCGCGTATGGGATCTATTGGCGGGTTGGTTATCTGGGCGAACTGCTGGCGAAAATAAGAAAAAAGCGACTGCGGCCTGGCATCCAGTACCGGCAGGGGGATATCCGCGCCCATGGATCCGACCGGCTCGGAGGCTTTTTCGGCCATGGGGGCGAGAATGACGTCAAGATCGTCCCTGGTGTAGCCGAACATGCACTGCAAAAAGGGCAGGGTCTCCACACTGCGCGTAAAATCTGTGCTGGCGCTGAAAAAACCCGGTATGTCAATGCGGTTTTCCGCTACCCAGCGGCGGTACGGGCGCATACGGGCCAGGCGGTTTTTGATTTCGGCGTTTTCAATCAGCCGTCCGGAGCCGATCTCGGCCATAATCATCTGCCCCGGCCGGAGCGCGCCTTTTTTAATCACCTGGTCTTCGGGCAGATCCAGGGCCCCGGTCTCTGAAGCCAGAACCAGCAGTCCGTCCCTGGTCAGGCTGTACCGGGCCGGGCGCAGCCCGTTGCGGTCCAGGCAGGCCCCCACGCGCAGCCCGTCGGTAAAGACCACCGCCGCCGGGCCGTCCCAAGGCTCCATCAACCCGGCATGAAACTCGAAAAAGCCGCGCAGATCAGGCCCCATGGGGTATTTATCCCCCCAGGCCTGAGGGATGAGCATGGTCATGGCGTGTTCAACGCTGCGCCCGCCACGCGTCAGAAATTCCAGGGCGTTGTCCAGACTGGCGGAATCGCTGGCATCAGGCTCAATTAAAGGAAAGAGCTTTTCCATGTCTTTGGCGTTTTTGCCGAAAAGAGGCGAGAGCAGCCCGGATTCGCGGGCAGTGAGCCAGTTGCGGTTGCCCCTGACGGTGTTGATTTCGCCGTTATGCGCCAGACAGCGGAAGGGCTGGGCCAGGCGCCAGGAAGGGAAGGTATTGGTGCTGTAGCGTTGATGCACCACAGCATAGGGCGAAACCAGCCGCGTGTCCGTCAGATCCGGATAAAAGCCGGCCACCTGGGCGGCCATCATCATGCCCTTGTAAATGACCGTGCGGGCGGAAAGGCTGACCACATAAAAGGCATCCGCGTCAAAATCCGCCCGGAGCGCCGCCCGGGCAATGCTTTTACGCAAAATATACAAACGGCGCTCAAAGGAGTCCGCATCCGCGCCCGCATCACCCACAGCCACAAACTGCCAGACGGAAGGACGGCTGCAACGGGCGGTCTCACCCAGTACATCGGGATTAACGGGCACGGGACGCCAGGCCGCGATCTTCCAGCCCTCCGCCGTGGCGGTTCTGTTCACTATC
>JAITGZ010000211.1 GCA_031280335.1 Deltaproteobacteria bacterium
AGATTTTGGACTTTTCTCTAACCGCTTAACCGGACAGCAATGGTTTGACAATATTTTGTGAAAAATGGATAATACATAAATCCAAGAGCATATCTGGCTCTAAAGTTAAATCCCACCACTTGCTGTTCTTAAAAGCAAAAATTTTACCATAAACGCACCGTCGGGAAATGGCACATTTATGAAAAAAATCAGCATAGTTATTCCTTGCTATAATGATGCAGGCAGCATCACCATGATGCACGAAAGGCTTGTACAGATATTTACATCACAACTCGCTGAATATGATTATGAAATTATCTATGTTGACGACCGCTCCGGGGATCATACATGGAATGAGATAAAAAAGGTATGCGCGGCCAACCCAAAAGCCAAAGGAATCCGCAATATGCGAAACTTCGGGTTCAGCCGCAATATTTTTTCGTCGATGACCTACGGAACTGGCGACGCGACATTTTTGATTTTCGGCGATATTCAGGACCCGCCTGAAATCTTGCCGGATTTTGTCCGGCACTGGGAAGAAGGTTATAAAGTCGTCGTGGGCGCACGGGCAAATTCTTACAATAATTTTTTGAACCGTATCTCCCGCAACATTTATTACAAGATCATTGCCGTAATGACCAATAACAAGCAGCTCACAGGGGTATGCGGCTTTGGCCTGTACGACAAGCAGTTTATATCCATACTGAAAGAGATAGACGATATCCAACCGTTTCTGCCCGGCATTCTGACGGAATATGTTAGAGATATAAAGATAATCCAGACAGTTCAGAAAGAAGGGAGAAAATCCAACTGGAATTTTTGGGGCCGCTACGACCTTGCTATGATATCCATTACTTCTTATACTAAGACCCTGCTCCGCGCTACCACCTTTATTGGACTGGCTGTTGGGGCATGCAGCGCCTTCTACGCCCTGTATGTCGTCCTCAAAAAAATATTTTTTTGGGATTCCTATTCCGCCGGAACTCCATCGGTAATGGCTGGAATATTCTTTTTAGGCGCGATTCAAATCTTCTTTCTGGGAATTATAGGGGAGTATATACTTTCCATGAATAACCGCAGCATGAAACGCCCCCTCGTTGTTATCGATGAAAAAATCGGCTTCGAGAGCGAGCGGTGCGCTCAAGAACCTCCTCAACGCCGCGATGGCCAGCCGCCTACAGAAGAGTGAAAGGCTAGCCCCGGGCCATGAGGCCCCCTCTGCGGTCGGCCCAGCATCTACCTCGGCCGTTAAAGACGTCTACTTCTCTACGAAATTCAGAATGTTAAATACGCGTATTGGGCTTTTTTGAGAGCACTTTAGCGCAATGTTGTCCGGCTAACCAGTCATTGTCAATAGACTGAGCAGTAGTCATTTCCTTTTTTCTGCCTTCGTGGATTCAGCAATTCGTCCAAGGATTCTTTGCCGAAGAGATTCAGACAAACGAGTTGGAAAATTTGCTGTACCGAGATTCCCAACTTGCTCAGGAATTTTTGGTAGGCCATGAGCAGGTAATTGGAATAGCTCACGCTTACCTTCGTCATTTCATCCGTTGTTGGGGCTGCGTCTTCTTCCCGGTCCTTTGCCACATACTCAATCTCGACCTGCTTCCGGGGCCGAGCGGCTGAAGTCACGATAGAGGCATCGACGGCCACGCCCTTTTTGACAAGCTTGCCCTGTCTTGCAAACTGTTTGTTTACTTCGTCCAGAAGAGGTTCCAGAAGAACCTTCTCCACAAGCAGATTCCTGAAGCGGCAGATGGTTGTGTGGTCGGGAACCGATTCGGAAAGCGCAATTCCCGTAAAACGGGAGAAGGAAATGCGATCAAGCAGAGCGAATTCGGTTTCCTGGCCGCTCAGCCCATACCACTGCTGCAACAGCAAAATCTTGAACATTATCAGCGCCGGGTACGGCTGAGAACCGGCGCGGACAACTTTGTCATCGCGCCCAAGACGAGAATGCAGAAGTTTTTCAATGCGTTTCCAGTTCATCATGGCATCAACGCCATCCAGAAAGCTGGCCTGTACACGATTCTTGGCGACATAATAATCTGCCAGTCCAAACTGCCCCATCTTGCGTTCCATGGCTCACCTCATCAGGTTTCGACACGGCCCAATATCTCATTTTTCAAATAATATCAATGTATTATCTGAATTAATCTGCAATGGTCTTGAGGTAAAGCAACGCCTGGGCGAACATGCCCCTTTTGCCCCCTGCACCCCGCATACGTTTTTAGCCGCTTTGCGGCTAAAAAATAGTAAGGGGGTCTGGGGGGAATTATTCCCCCCAGCGGGGTTCGGGGCGGAGCCCCGAATTAATCAGTATTTCCATAAATTTATTTACATTGCGCGGGCGAATTGGACAATATTTTATTGCCCCATCCATTTTTTGCGCAGTCTGGCCTCCGTGCCGTTGCTTTTCACCTTGTCCACGCCCTGGTTCAGTATGTCCAGGACTTCCTGATTGCCTTTTTTTACGGCAAAGCCGTAGTATTCTTTTTCTTCCGTGGGCAGGATGAAGGCGATTTTCAGTTTTTCGGCATAGACTTTGTTTTGCAGGGCAAAGTCAGCGGCCACGGGGTCGTCGCAGACCACGCCGCTGATGCGTCCGGAGTACAGGGCTTCCACCGCCTGGCTGATCTCGTCATAGGAGCGGGGGGTAACGCCCTGGATTTTGCTGATGGCGAAAAAGCCGGTGGTTCCGATTTGCGCGCCCAGGGTCATGCCCTTTAGCGCTTCCACTGTGGCGGCCTTGCTTTCTTTGGGCAGGATCACCGCCTGATGCACTTCAAAGTAGGGGATGGAAAAGTCCATGGTTTTTTTGCGCTCTTCGGTGATGGTGACGGAAGAAGCCACAAGGTCGTAACGGCCGGCGATAAGTCCGGGAAAGATGCCGTCCCAGGCCACGTTGCGCGTCTCAATTTCCACCCCTGTTTCTTTGGATATGGCTGCCAGATATTCAATGGCGTAACCGGTCAGGTGTTTGTTTTGATCCACAAACTCCATGGGCGGCCAGGTGCAGTCCGAGGCGGCCACCAGTTTTTTTACCGCCGCTTGTGCCGGCAGCGCGGTCAGCATGAGCAGGGCGCAGAGAAAAAGTAATTTTTTTAACATGGTTTATACTCCTAGGGTTGTACATCTTCAGATTGTGTGGCAGGCGGGTTTTCCCCCCGGCGGCGCAGGCGGCGCGCCAGAAAAAGCGCGGCCATGCCCGCCAGGACTATGCCTATGAGCCAGGCTTCGGCATGGGCTATTTCTTCGGTGTATTTGGAAAAAAGCCCGCCAAAGTGGTAGCCGCCAAAGGTGAAGCACAGGGACCAGACCCAGGCCCCCAGCAAATTCAGGGCAAAAAATTTAAAGTGGCTTACACCGCTCACCCCCAGCAGCACAGGGGTAACGTTGCGCACCCCATAAACGAAACGAAAGCCCAGAATGAGCAGGTTTTCGTACTTGAGCATGATCCGGCGCACTTTGGCGGAGTTTTTTTCCAGGCGCGGAAAGCGCGCCAGTATGCCCTGACCTTTGTATTTGCCCAGGGAGAACATGAGCTGGTCGCTGCAGAAGCTGCCGGAAAAGGCGCACAGGGAGATGAGCCAGGGGTTGAGCAAGCCTTTATGCGCCAGAATGCCGGCGACGATGACGATGGTTTCGCCCTCCAGAAAGGTCCAGCCCAGAATGATCAGATAGCTGTACTGGAAGAGCAGTTCCTGCATGTGGGCCATATCCGGCATGCCGTTCTCCTGTATTTCAGCCGCGTTTATGTAGTTTAAGCTGTTTTGCTATGCCTTCGGCCGCCCGGCGCGGGTATTCCTCTGGCCCCCAGGCTTCTTTTTGTTCCGGCGAGAACAGGGAAAGGCTGGCGTTGGTCAGGCGGCGGTCCGCCTTGATGGCGTATTCCGGGGTAAAGGCGTCCGCGAAATAGCGGTTTTGAAAATCGGCGAATTTCAGCATGTGGGCTGTGGAGTCCAGCACGGCGTATTCTCCCGGTCGCATCAGTCCGCAGGCCAGGGCTTCTCTCAGTCCGGCCAGGCTTTCGCCCCCCTGGGTGCAGGCGATGTGCCCGTGGCGGTTGGCCGTGAGCATGCAGTCCATGATGGCCTGCTCCGTAACCCGCACCACCTGGAAGGCATCCGTCCCGCCGAGACGGCGGTATTTTTCAGCCAGATGCCGCACGCGCGGAAAAGACACGGGGTTGCCAATCATGGCGGCCTGGGCCGCGCTGGGTTTTACCCGCACCGGGGCGAAGGGAGCGGCCCCCTCGTGTTCATAGTAACGAAAGACCGGGTCCGCGTGCGCGGACTGTACACCGAAAACGCGGGGTAAGGCGGGGATGATCTCCAGATCGCGCAGCTTCAAAAAACCGCTCAACACGGCGGAGATGTTGCCGGCGTTGCCTATGGGGACGAAGACGCACAGTCCTTCCGTCCGCCAGTCATGCCACTGGGCGGTTTCATAGGCAAAGGACTCCTGCCCCAAAACGCGCCAGGCGTTTTTGGAATTGAGCAGCACCACGCGGTAATCGCGGGTCAGGGCTTCCACCACTTTCATACAGTCGTCAAAGACGCCGGGCAGTTCCATGACCGCAGCCCCGCTGCCCAGGGGCTGGGCCAGTTGCTGCGCGGTTACCAGGCCTTGGGGGAGCAACACCGCGCACTTGAAAGGAGCGCCCGCATAAGCGGCGTACATGGCGGCCGCTGCCGAGGTGTCGCCGGTGGAGGCGCAGACGGCGAGCGCCTCGTCCCAGCCCTCCGTCCGCGCCTTGGCCCTGAGATAACTGAAGGCGCAGGCCATGCCGCGGTCTTTGAAGGATGCGCTGGGGTTCTGCCCGTCATTCTTGTAGGCAAAGGGCAGGCCAATCTCTTTTTGCAGGGCTGGAGAGGCCGGCACCTCCGGGGTTTGCCCCTCGCCCAGCCAGATCAGGTCTTCTTCTTCCAACACCGGGGCCATGAGTTCATAAAAACGGAAAATACCTCTGGCCAGCGGGGTTTTTTCCGCCGCGCGCCGATCAAAAAGTTCCCTCCAGGCCGCGCCGCCGCGTTTTTTAAGCTCGTCAAAGCGCAGGTCCCGCAAGAGCAGGGCCGTGCCGCAGGCCGGGCAGGCGTAAAGCAGATCTGCCAGTCCGGCGCGGAAGGCGCAGTCCGGACAATAATATTCCAGGTTGCCGCGATAGTCCGGAAAATTTTTTACGTTTTCACATGGGCGCATGATTCACCGCTTCCACAGCCACTCTTACAAGCTGGATGAAAATTATGAAATTGATCAAGATAAAGGGCAGCAGGGCAAGCGCGGCTTGGCGCGCGCTCAGCCCGCAGGCATGGCGCAGGCCGACGAAAAGCAGGGCGACGGCGCAGCCCGCGACCAGCGGCAGGCCGAAAGCCGGAATGCAAAGCAGCAGCACCGGGGTGGCGGCATAGGCGCATACCTTGAAGATCAGACGAAAATACACCCGCTCCGGGGCCAGAAGCCGGGTAACGCAATAAATGGTTCCACTGCCGATCAGCTGATAAAAGCTGATCAAAAACAGCGGCGCGCCAATCAATTCAGCCAGCGTGACCACACTGAACAGATTAACCGGCTCGCCCGCCCCGGCGATGACCACCTGCATTTCCCGCGCCTGCAAAACAAAGTAAATGGTGAACGGCAAGCTGCAGAGCAGCAGAAAAATCCAGGCAGGGATGATGGAACTGAAAGGATTTATGCCGGAAAAAAAGGCCCCGCTCTCCCTGACCAGACGCGTCAAGGTGCGCGCAAAGCCCAGGGGCCGCATGAAAAGGCCCGGACACTCCCAAGGCACGCTCCCGCCGGGCGAAAGCAAGGCCGCCCCGCCGCCCGCCGCCGCGCCTTGCTGATAGGCCCGCCGCGCCGTGCGGCGCTGCGCTTCACGGTCCGCTTTAGGGTCATTTCCGGCTGCGGGCCTGGCGCGGGACGCGCCTTCATCCCCAGCCGGGCGAAAGGCGAAACGATGCGCGCACTTGGGACAAGTGGCAAAGGAAACTTCCGCCGGAATGCCAGCCTCGTTCACTTCGCGGGAAAATCCGCATTCCGGGCAAATTATACGCATAAATGTTTCTAAACCTCATCCAGGATTAAATTTGGGGCTGTCGCCCCAAATCTTTATAAACATTTAAACTTTTTTAAGGAAATACTGATTAATTCGGGGATCCGCCCCGAACCCCGCTGGGGGGAATTATTCCCCCCAGACCCCCTCAACATAAGAGTATATTAACTTTGAGACGCTTTGCCCGGCGCTCCGCGGTGAAAGTGCATTTGACCCGGGCCGCCCTCACAGTTCGTTGACCATATTTTTTAATTGGGCGTAAGTAAAGACCGGACCGTCAATACACACGTATTTGTCGCCTATATTGCAGCGTCCGCAGATGCCTATGCCGCATTTCATGCGTTTTTCCAGGGTGGTGATGATCTGTTCCGGCTGGAAGCCCAGTTTTTCCAGTGCCTGTAAGGTGAATTTGATCATGATGGGCGGTCCGCAGGTAACGGCCACAGTGTTCTCCGGGCTGGGGGCAAGTTCGGTGAGTACGTTGGGAATAAGCCCCACCTTGTGTTCCCAGCCTTCGGCCGGGGCGTCTATGGTCAGCACGGTGCGCATGTCCTTGCGCTTCAGCCAGTCTTCCCGGTCCTGGGCATAGGAGAGGTCCTGAGGGGTACGCGCGCCGTAGAGCAGGGTAATATCCCCGTAGTCCTTGCGCTTGTCCAGCATGTAGAGGAGCAGGGTGCGCATGGGGGCCATGCCTATGCCCCCGCCAATGAAGACCAGGTTTTTACCTTTAAGCTTATTGTAGGGAAAGGCGTTGCCCAGGGGCGCGCGCAGGCCGATCTTGTCGCCGGGCTTAAGCCCGTGCAGGGCGCTGGTTACCTCGCCCGCGCGCATTACGCTGAATTGCAGATATTCTTTGCGCGTGGGCGGAGAATTGATCACAAAGGTGGCTTCGCCCGCCCCAAAGAGCGAAAGCTGCCCCAGCTGGCCCGGCTCAAAGCTGAAATTACGCCGCGCCTCTTCGTCATCCAGGCGCAGGCGAAAGCTTTTGATGTTGTGCGTTTCCGTAATAACTTCCGACACAGTGGCTATTTGGGGCAGGTACGGATTGGGCGCGCTGCCGTCATGGCCGGGACGCGCGGCGGGGGTGTCATGCATGGCGTTTCTCCTTGCCGGGGACGGCTCCGGCGGACGCGGTCTCCCGGCCCAGGGCGTCCGTTACCACCCGGCGTATATCCACGCCGGAGGGGCAGCTTTTGATGCAGCGCCCGCAACCCACGCAGGCAAAGCGCTGCCCGTGCAGGGAGGGATAGTAAGAAAACTTGTGGCCGATGCGGTTTTTCAGCCGCGCCGCCTTGTCCGGGCGGGGGTTGTGCCCGCTGGCTTCCAGGGTGAACAGGGGGGCCATGCAGGCATCCCAGCTGCGCAGCCTTATGCCGCTTGTGCCCGCGCCCTCGTCCGTCATGTTAAAGCAGTAGCAGGTGGGACAAAGGTAGGTGCAGGCCCCGCAAGAAAGGCAATGCGCCGCTTCGTCCCGCCAGAACGGGGCGTCGTCAAAACGGCGGCGCAGGGCTTCGGGCGCTTCGCTTATGCCCGGCGCCGGCAGCATGTTTTTTTGCGCCGAGGCGCGGCTTTGCTCCGCCGCCTTTACGGCCTTATCCCCCGCCGGGCGCAGGGCTTTGCCCTCCAGCAGCTCCGCCCCCGCCGGGGTTACGGCTTCCAGCACAAAACCATCGTCCGCCTCAAGGGCCAGCACGTCCGCCCCTTCGCTGCCGGCGGGTCCGCCCCCCACCCAATGGCAGAAACAGGTGGAAAGAACCCTGGAGCAGGCTCGCGCGATGAGTACGGTTTTACTCCGGCGGCGCAGGTAATAGGTGTCCTGGGCGCGTCCCGCCGTGCCCGAACCGGCATAAACCGGGTCAAAGATCAAAAAGCCGCGGGCATCGCAGGGAGGCAGGCCGAAGATCAGGGTCGGGCCGGGGTCCGGCGGCGATTCCAGGCTCAAGCCGCCGTCCGTTTCGCGCCGGAAACGGAACAGGGCCTCGGCCGGGGGGAACAGCACGCGCTTGGCCGACTCCGTGGGTTTTTTATCCAATTCCACCCCGGCGGCCTGGTCAAAAGGCCGGTACATCACCGCGCCCGCCCCTTCCATGCCTTCGCGGCGCGGCGCCCATACGCGGAAACGGGCGGAGAGTTCGGCCAGAAACTCGGACAGCGCGTCCCGGGAAACAAATTTGCTCTGGGCGTTCATTGCCATTCCCTCTCCTTGATGTTGCTTTCTTCCGCCTGAAAGGTGAGCAGGGGCGCTTTGGCCTCCACATCCAGCCCGGCGGCGTAGCCGAAAAGCCGGCCCACCGAGCGGCCCAGGGAGCGCTTGAGCAGCAGCACGGGAATATGCGCCGGGCAGGCCCGCTGGCACTCGCCGCAGCCGGTGCAGCGCCCCGCGAGGTGCAGGGCGTGCGCCACCTGGAACATGAGTTTGTCGCGCACTCCGTCTCCCTGACTCAGCCAGCGCGGCTCGCGGCTCGCGGCCACGCAGTGTTCCCGGCACACGCACAGGGGGCAGGCGTTGCGGCAGGCATAGCAGCGGATGCAGCGGGACATCTCCTTTTCCCAGAAACGCAGGCGCTCTGCCAAAGGCAGCGCTTCCAGCGCCTCCAGGTCTTGGAAGCCGTCCTGCGCCTGCGCCTCCGCCGCCGCGCCGGCAAAATGATCCGCCAGCACCGCGCCGGGGTGTTTGCAGCGGCCGCACTTGTCCGCCAGCACTTCCGCCAGAGGCAGGGAAATATCCCGCCCGCCCAGGCTCAGGGCAAGCTCCTTTTCGCCAAAAACCACCTTTTCCGCCTCGCCCGCCTCGCCGTGAGCGGCCAGGGCGGCGGCCACCTTGCCGTCGTCCACCACCCCGGAGCAGGCAAAGCCGATGATCACCACCTCTTCCCTTTTGATCAGTTTTTCACTGATCAGCTCCACCACGGAACGGGAATCGCAGCCCTTGACCACCACCCCCACTTTTTTGCCTTTGTATTCCGGCAGAAACACGGCGGTGTTGGATACAGCGCGCGGCCCGGCGATAAAAGATTGCACCCCGGCGGCGTCCCGCATGAAATACGGGGAAGCGCGCAAGGGATCAGGCCCGGGGCCCCAGCCGATGACGCACTCCACCTCCGGCAGCACCCCAAGAATAATCTTTTTTAATTCCTCTTGCGTGGACACAAGGTTTTCTCCTCAATTTTAAAGCATGTTAACTTCAGCGTGATTGAAAAACTGAAAGGGTTCAGGAAGGAGGGGGTTTGGGG
>JAITGZ010000104.1 GCA_031280335.1 Deltaproteobacteria bacterium
GCGGACTTGGCGTCATCTTGACACCTGTCAGTTCAAGACTTTGTTGCATGCGCGGATACCCAGGGTGGACTGCCCGGAGCATGGCGTTTTGCAGGTCAGTATACCTTGGGCGGAAGCCAGGTCGCGCTTCACCTTATTGATGGATCGGCTGATTATTGATGTCCTGAACGAGTGTTCCACCGTTTCCGGGGCGCAGCGAATTTTACGCATCAGTTGGGATAAAGCCTGGGGCTGGAACGGGCTGTGCGCAATTTGAGACCAATTTAGAAAAAACATTGTTCGGTGATAAAGTTTTTTCTACTAAATTAATATGTTGTTGGGCCGTCATTGCTTTCCTCCGTTGGCAACACCAACCAAGCCAGAGGCAATTCATTAAATTTATTATACTAACCTACCTTTTATCCGGCGTCAATAAATATGGCGTAAAGTTTATACCGGAGCGCGGATTATTTTTGTGCTCCGGCAGGGGGTGGGGGGCGGATTATTTTTGTGCTCCGGCAGGGTGGGGGATTGTACATTTACGGCATAGCCCTTGTATTTCGATACTGCTGTCCCGCAAAGACATGCCAAGCTCACCCAACCTGGAGCGCATGTAGTCGTACAGGGCCGGGTCGTCCAGTTCTTCCGTGCGCCGACATTCCGAACACACAAACATGAGCATGGCATGTTCTTCGTGGTTGGCTGTACACGGCACATAGGCATTCAGGGAGTTGATGCGGTGCGCCAGGCCATATTGCAGCAGAAAATCCAGCGTGCGATAAACCGTTGCCGGGGTGAGGCGTTCCCCTTTATCACGCATCAGTTCTATGAGATCATAGGCCTTTACCGGACCGCCGGACGCCAGAAGGGACTCCAGAATATCCCGGCGCAATCTGGTGAGACGCACGCCGTTACGGACGCATATATTTTCCGCTTCACGCAGGCCGTGGGCGATGATTTCGAAGCGGCTCTTTTCTGTCATCACTTGTACAGCTCCACTTTATCAAGCCGCATGCTGTATCCGGATGCCCCCATGCTTCCGGAATCATTTTTTTCAAGTAAAATGACGCCATAGGCCCAAATTGCGTCCATTGACCGTATTCCTTTGAGGGGCTTCTCCAGTCTGATGTAAATAATCTGATTCGCGGGCGGAGGCGGTGAATGGATGCAGGCGCCAAAGTAGGGAACAAGCAAAAATTCTTTCAAGGCCGCATCGTTTTCCCAATCCAGAGGCGCAACGAAGCCGGGTATTTTGATCCGCTGTCCGTCCACCTGTTCATTCACAGGGGCCTTAGCCCATTCAGCCATAAACAGCTCGAAAGCCTTCTCCACGCGGGGGTCGTCATCGGAGAGATTTTCCCAGTCAAGCCCTTCAAAGGCCAGTTCGGGATGCCATGATTGGGGCACAAGCTCTTCCCACTGCGCTTCCCGGTATGAAGCCGCCGCAGCTTTTCCATCACTGGGCGCAACATACCCTAAAATACAGCAGATGGCAAAAGATAATAATACGCGGGCGTATGAGATCATAATCCACTCCCATAGGATGAAAAGAGCGCTATAAAAAACAGGCACAGAACACCTGCGGCAAAACCGGCGGACACCATTGTGCGCTTGCCGTATTGCCGGGAAAAAGGAACAAGCTCCGTCAAAGCTATAAAGACCAACGCCCCACCGGCGCATACAAACAGCATCCGTATGGCCTCCGGTGAGAACATAGACCGCAGAAAAAAATATGCCCATATAGCGGTCAAAGGAGGGAGGAGGCCCGCAAAAAGCGCATAAACCCAGGCTTGAAGCGGGCGCAGCCCTCTGCCTGATGAGGCAGCAAGGGAAATACCCAAGGGGACGTTGTGCGCAAGCACAGCCCCCCCCAAAGCGAGGCCGAACCCGCTGTCCGCCATGGTGCCGCTGAACACGATAAAACATTCGGGTAAATTATGCAGGGCAACGGCAAACGCGGAACCAGCGCCCATGCGCGCGGGGACGCGTGCGGCGGAATCCGGCTGTTTTTGGGCGCGCGACAGCCTTTTGACAAGCGCCATGAGCGCCGCCCCCATAAAAAATACCCATATGCTTTTCATGGAAAGATTCAAAACCGTGGCGGACAGGCCAAGGCTGGTCATGGCCCCGGCCGCAAAGGAGCTGCCCAGGCCCACCATGCGGCGATCAAGCGTAATTGCCGCCACGGGGCCGACCCATCCCAGGCATAGCGACATGCCGCAAAGCAAGGTCAGACCGACCGCCGGCATAATACGAGAAAAGGAAGGCGTTGTTTCCCGTTCCAGCCTGACGGCCCTTAGGCTGTAGGCGGCCTCGCCCGCCTTTGACGCTTTTTTTCCCATGCCTATTCTGCCGTAAACAAAAACAGTATCCATGGCCTGAACGCCTTCAGACGGAACATCCAGCACCACATGGACAATCTGGTTTTGCGGCGGCGGCGGCACATGGATGCATGCGCCGAAATACGGCACCAGCAGAAATTCTGTAAGTAGCGCCTCATCATTGCGCTCCAGGGGAACGACAAAACCGTGGATTTTGACATTTTTTCCCTGAAGGGCTGGGTTGGCTGCGGAAAACTCCGGTCTTTCCGGCGGGTATTCCGACTTTTTGCCGTCAATGGCGGTCTCGGCGGCCGATGCTCCGTCATGCGGCGTTTCCGGCAACAGATGATCCCAGGTTATCTCCTGATAAATCCCCTCTGAACCACCAGCAGCCGCGCTTACTGCCGGAGACGGCACAAACAGAGCCAGAAGCGGCACAAAAATGATAAAGGTGTGTTTTTTCACAGAGATACGGTGAGCCCGTCCGACAGGCTCATGCGGTAGGCGCGAAAGGCCGGGATCAGGCCGGCGGCAAGGCCCGCGAGACAGATACAGCCCATCAGCCTCCATTCTCCGGCGCTCGGCAACGACAAGTAGAGGAATATTCCGTAATTGTCGGCCAAAACAGGGGCAAGGGCCGCGATCAGCAAAAACAACGCGACAAGGCCGCTGACAATGCCGGTGATAACCAGCAGGAACCCCTCACAGAGCATCAATATCATAATATCCAGCGGCCTTGCGCCGGTGGAGCGCAAAACGGCCAATTCCCGCCGCCGCTCGCCCAGGCCCGCGAGGATGGCGGCGGCCAATCCAGCCAGACCGGTTATGGTTACCAGCGCGGAAACGAAGAGCAAGGCCTGTTCTCCGGTATTGACCATGTTCCATATTTGATCCATGGCCACGCCGGGCATGACGCCGGTCAGCGCTTCGCTCTTCCATGCGTTTATATCACGCTGTAGAGCGAAGACCTGACTGCGTTTTTTCAGGCCGAGCAGCATCGCAGTTATGCTCTTGGGCTCCAGATTGAACCGCGCCGCATGCTCCGGAGTGACGCGCATTCCGGGGAGAGGCGCGCCGCCCCGCCAGTTGATGTGAATGGCCTCCATGCCCTCAAGACCTATGTACAGCGAACTGTCAACCGGGGTGCCTGTGGGCGCGAGTATGCCGGTAACGGTAAAAGGCATGTCGCCGTGTTCCGCCATATGGCTGCTACTGTTACCGTGGCTAAGGGTAATGCTCCGCCCCAGGGAATAGCCGAGTTTTTTGGCTGCTTCCGCGCCGACAGCCACATCAAAAAGGGCCTCAGGCCGTCTGCCTTCAGCCGCTTTAATCCGCTGCCCGCTCCGGAAGCGGTAATGATCAAAAAAATCGCTGGTGGTCGCCACCACAGGGTAGCCCCTGTGGGAATCACCGAGGGAAATGGGAATGGACCAGGCGACCTCGTCTCTTTGGGCGATCTCGCAAGCGCTGTCCCACCCCATGTTGTTCGCCGCGCCGCCAAGATGAAAAATGGCATATAACATCAACTGGATGTCGCCCCCGCGCGCGCCGACGATCAGATCCGTGCCGGATACGGCTTGCACGAAATTCTCTCTGATTTGCGTTCTAAGTTTCTCAATGCCCAGCAGCAAGGCGGTGGAAAGAGCTATGGAAAAAACGATTAAAACAAGCGTGCCGCGCCGGTTCCAGGCGCTCTTTCGGGCAAGGCGCAAGAGATAGTTGAATCGTCTCATGAAGCTTTATTCTCCGGTGCCCGGTTCAATGCGAACAGATGCGTGATGGTCGCAAAGCCCTCGGCCAGGCTCTGATCGTGACTGACGAAGAGCAGAGAGGCCCCCGCCGCGCCGCACTCTTCCAGCAGAAGCCGGAGAAAGGCCTTGCGCCTGTCCGCGTCAAGGGAGGATGTGGGTTCATCCGCAATGAGTATGGATGGCCTCCCCATGAAGGCGCGGGCTGCGGCCGCGCGCTGCTGCTGCCCTACAGACAGCTTGTTGGCCGGCCTGTTCCAGAGCTGCGGAGGCAAGTCCAGACGTTCCAACAACCTGC
>JAITGZ010000180.1 GCA_031280335.1 Deltaproteobacteria bacterium
GCCTTGCGCCGAATTGCGTCCTGGGCGGAACGTGGGAGCTTTCTGCCATCATTGATTTCCATGAGGACATTATGCCATACTTAGAAACTTTTGTTAAGTATTTTATGCTCTAAGTAATAAGTATTTTTAGGGGGACTTTACAGGCGCAATTCCCTCTTTTTTACCGGCCCTGGAAACGGTATTTCCAGCGCCAGCTTTTTGTGCCGCTTGGCGCGACAAAGAGAAAAAGGCCGCCCCCGTCAAAGAGCTTCTGGGGCTTGTCCGCAGGCTTTGCGCCGCGCACGGCAGTATCAGTGAGGGTTTGGGGCATGGGGGTATTCTCCCGGCAAGGGAATTTTATACCCCCGAAAATACCCCCAAAATATGCGCTGTCTATGGATTTTTTCAACCTTCCACGGACATGCCATCGCCATAAAAACCAAGCCCCGCAAGGCTTATTGCTCCTTGTGGGGCCTGGGGAGATTTTCATTTGGAGCGGGAAACGGGATTTGAACCCGCGACTTCAACCTTGGCAAGGTTGCACTCTACCGCTGAGTTATTCCCGCTCATGGGCAAACGCACGGGCATAGCCCGCGAACCCTCATGTAGGGCAAAAGCGCCCCCCTGTCAAGACGCTTTTGCCGCAAAAAAAACAAAGCCTCCGGCCATCCGTTTTTTGCTTTACTTTTTGTCGGCCTAAGCTTAAAGAATCACGTTTTATCCAACCGCTCAACAATAAAAAGTATTGCCAAATTTTCACGGCCCGGTATAATATTCAACCTATCCCTGTGGCCGGAGGCTTTATGGAACAAAAAGACATTGATTTTTTCAAGCGCATACTATCCGAAATGATGGAAGAAGCGCTCAGGCAGTCCGACTCCACCATAGAAGACATGACGGACAGCAACGAAGCCTTTGCGGACCCGGCTGACCGGGCCACAGTGGAATCTGACCGGGCCTTCACCCTGCGCATACGGGATCGGGAACGCAAGCTGATCAAAAAAATCAAGGGTGCCCTGCAGCGCATTGAAGACGGCAGTTACGGCATTTGCGAAGAATGCGGCGATGAAATCGGCGTTTTGCGACTCAAGGCCCGCCCGGTAACCAAACTGTGCATCAACTGCAAAAGCAGGCAGGAAGAAGACGAACACCTGCGCGGCAGTGTGGATTAGGGCGCTTAAGCTTTGAGATTGTATATTGCTGGCTAATGGGCATTTTGGCCGGGTGCCACCTTATCCTTGCGGTAGCCGTTAGGCGGCATTGCCGCCTTACGGATAGCGACAGCATCGATGCCGCCCCTTGGCCTGACGGCAAGGCACCAAACCCCGTTTGGGAGGAATAATTCCCCCCAAAACCCCTGAACGGGACTTTCAAAGATGCCCTGCTTTAACCAATGCGCCAGATAACGGCGCGGCTTGCCATCCCCCTGAACGGGACTTCCAAAGGCACCTTGCTTTAACCGCCTTCTTTCAGGCGATCTTCCAGCGCCGCCTCCGGCTCCACCCAAAAACCCGGCTGTTGTTTACGCAGCGTTACCGCGCCCGGCGGGCCGCCGCGCAGAGGACGCACATCCGCAGCCAGGGCGCTGATAATCTCCACCCTAGCCTCATGCTTGCGCCGGCTTTTCAAGGCAGCCAGAATGCCTGCCTCGCGCAAAGCGCGTTCCGGCGGCCTTGCGCCCGGATGAGGCAGACGCAGCAACACCTGCGCGCCCGGCTCGCCGCCCCCGACATGCAGCCATAAGTCATGCGGACGGGCCAGTTTAAGCAGCTCATGGTTGCCCCGGGCGCTGCGCCCGCGCAGCAGGCTAAAGCCATCGGAAGAGACAAAACGGCTCACCTGGCCGCCATGACCGGGAGTTACGGCTCCGGCTGTAGGAGCAACCCGCGCCCGCCCAAGCCCCGGCGGCCCGGCCGCCATTACACCCTGATCCGGCCGCGTTTCATCTGACCGCAATTGGGCCTCAATTTCCCTACGGCGCTCCGCGATGAATTTTAACCCGCGCGCGGCCCGGGCGGATCGCTTGAACATAAGCTCCATATTTTCGCGCAGAGTCAGGCCCTCGTCCAAGGTCAGGCAGTGTGCCCGCCCGGCCTCGTCCACAAGGTTCAGGCAGGGCAGTTTTTCATCACGGTCATACCGCCAAAGCGCGGCGCGCAAAAGCTCCGCCCTGGCCCGCGCATCCAGCAGCCCGCGCAAGCGCCTTTCTTCTTCTTCCAGCTTGGGCAGGGCATTACGCAGACGGCGCAGGGCGTTTTTTTCTTCGCGCCCGGCCGCCATCCCGGCCATCAGGCCGGGCAGGGCCGCTGTTTGCGCTTCATACACCCGCCGGGCCGCTTCCATAAAACCCGGCGCATCAGGGTTATCCCGGCCGGCCGGGGCGCAAACCACGCTTTCGGTCCGCCCCCGGCGCAGCGCCTCCGGCAGGGGCCAGGCGCAAGGCTCCGCCGCGCCTTCCTCCCCGCTGTATAAATACAGGCAGCCCTCTCCCTGTTCCGCCTCATGGGCCAGATCCGCCAGCAGTGCGGCGGCCTCCGCCCCGTCCAGGGCCAGCAGGGAGCGGCGCAGGGGCGGACTGAGTACAGGGTAAGAGGCCGCGAAGCCCCCATCCGCCAAAAGTTCGCGATGTCCGGCACGCAGGGCCGCCGCATCCGGCCACATAACCTGGGCGCATACAGGCGCTTCATGGCTCAGGCGCGGCCCGTTACGCAAATCCAGCCAAAACCAAAGCGGCCCGGCATGAGGGCAATGCGGTGCCGGGCGCACAGAAAAAGCCGCCCGCCGGTGCAGCCAGTCAATTGCCGCCGCGCCCAGACGACACCCCAACACATGCTTGCGCAGGTACATGACCATAGATGAAGGCCGCTGCGGGTTGGGCAGCCTGAATGCGCTCCAGTGCAAGCAGGGTTTAACCCCGGCGGGCAGGCCGCTTCTTACAGGGGCGGCATCCGTCTGGCCGGGGTAAATAATACGCTCATGGCGCAGAATAAGCTCACGCCTGCGGCCCAGATTATACACCCCCAGAGCCAGCACGCCGGGGGCCGGCGCGCCGATACGCTCCACCCGCCCGCCTTCCAGAAATTCCGCCAGTTCCAGGGCAATGAGACGAAATACATGACAATCCATAAATCCAACCAGAGGTAGTACACATCGCGGCAATGGCAAAAATAAGGCAGCCGCCCCAAACCCCACCTGTGGGGGCAATGGCCCCCCAAACCCAACGGTGATTTGCTTTTTCAAGCCTTCCGCTGGAACGCAATTTGCAAAAAATGCAAACTGCGTTCCAGCGGTATATTACAAAAGTATAAAAACCGTCTGGATTCAGGAGGGTGGGGTTTGGGGTGCCGCGTTATTTTATTCTTCTTCAAACGCCTCATCGGGCAGGTCAAAATTGGCGTAAACGTTCTGTACGTCGTCGTTATCTTCCAGCGCTTCCACCAGGCGGAGCAGTTTTCTGCCGGCGGCAGCGTCCACCGGCAACAAATTTTTGGGGGTCATGCCCAGAGAGGCGCTTTGCGGGGCCAGTCCGGCGG
>JAITGZ010000265.1 GCA_031280335.1 Deltaproteobacteria bacterium
TGGACTTTAGTCCGGTCTACTCGTGGGTCTGGCAATTCCCGAAAAATCATGAGCGCTATTTTTTGAGGTGTTTTCATGCCTCCTGTTTATAGACTTTTTTTAGATGCGTCAGCCCTGGCGGGAAAGAACGCCTTATCCTCATCAGCGCAAAGCCGCTCCGGGCCGAAGATTGCGCCACCCAGCACCGTCAGCTCCACCCGCGTGTCTTTAATTTTGTCTTCCGGACAGGACAGCGGGTTCTGGCTCAGCACGGCAAAATCCGCCAGTTTTCCAGCGCGGAGCGAGCCTTTGCGCGCCTCGCCAAACTCCGACCAGGCCGCCCACAGGGTGTAGGACTTAAGGGCTTCCTCCCGGCTTAACTTGTGTTCCGGGTACCACCCGCAGGCCGGATGTCCGTCAAGGCGGGCCCGCGTTACGGCCGCCTGCATACCCACAAAAGGGTCAGCGGTCTGCACCGGGCAATCCGAACCATTGACCACCAATCCGCCGTCCGCCAAAAATTCACGCCAGGCATAGGCGCGCCGGACAAGTTCAGCGCCAAGGCGCTCTTCGGCCATACCCAAATCGGAAATCAGCCCCACAGTCTGGATGGACGGGATTACTCCCAAAGCGCGCAGCGTTTCCATATCCTCTCTGGAGATCACCTGCACATGCTCAATGCGCCAGCGGCGATCCCCCGGTTCAGGCCCCAGCGCCGTGCGCATGGCCTGAATGGTCTGGCGCGCCGCCGCATCACCAATGGCATGTACCGCCACAGCCAGATCATATTCCCAGGCCAGACGCATGAGGCTTCGCATCTGTTCGTCCGTATAAAAATGCTCCCCCCTGTGTCCGGGGCGATCCGCATAATCCCCCAACAGCCAGGCGCTGCGCGAACCCAATGACCCGTCAGCCATGATTTTTATCCCGGAGATGGAAAGACGCTCCCCGTACAGCCCCTGGGCCTTCAAAGCGCCGGCGCTGCGGCAGGTCTCCTCATGCCTTTCAAAAACAGGCAGCATGGCCCTGATCCTCAAACGCAGCTCGCCGCTGTCCATCGTCTGGTGCAGCAGCTCCAAATCCGGCGGGAAACAAGCCGCGTCCATGACCGAGGTCAAACCGTAACCCACAAACTCCGCCTGCGCCCGCAGTATGGCCGCGCGCCTTTCTTCCGTGCTTACAGGCGGTATAAAGCGGCGCAGCAGCCGCGCGGCCGCGCCCACCAAAACTCCGCGCACCCGGCCCAGAGCGTCCCTCATGATCTCGCCGCCGGGCGGCGAAAGGCTCGCCTCATGGATGCCCGCAGTCTCCAAAGCCCTGGAATTGACCCACACGGAATGCTTATCCATACGATCCAGCGCCGTGGGGTGGAACGGAGCCGCCTTGTCCAGCTCTTCCTTACCCGGCCAATCCCTGCGCGCCCATTCCTCCTGGTTCCAGCCATGCCCCAATATCCACTGCCCCCTGGGCCGTAAGCCGGCCTCGCGCCGCACCAGATCCAATATCTCTTCCCTGGATTTGCCGAACAAATCCAAACCGGCCAGGCGCAGCCCCTCGCTTGCCGCATGGGCGTGCCCGTCAATCATGCCGGGTATGACCGTCAAACCCCGCAAATCCAACTGCCAAGCCTCGGACGAAAGCATACGCGCAGCCAGTTCACGGTCAAAACCCGCATAAAGCAGCTCCTGCCCCCTGCAGGCCAACACGGACGCCCTGGGCGCATCCGCCTCCAGGGTGTGGATGTCACCGTTAAAACAAAGCAGTTCCGCCGGTTCGGCCTTAAGGACAAAAGCCGGGGCTGCGGAAGGAACACACAAATTCAAGCCCATATAAAAAATACCTGTTTTTAAAACATGTTAAGACATTTCACGAAGGGGTTAACCCCTTTGGGAACCCATTCAAGTCGCTGAATTGCGCATTTCAGCTTAAGGGCGATATTGCCTGCGGCGTTATAATTTTTTTCTGTTAAAAAGGCGAAATAGTTCGGCCAGCAGGAATTCGAAGGCTTGTTTGGGGTCGCGTTCTCCGCTTTTTACGCCTTTATCCGCCTGCAGGGCCAGATCCCAAATGCGGGCCAGGGTGCCGCGGCCCAGGCTCAGGGCCAAATTTTTTTTGGATTCCAGCACATAGGGGGACAGGTTGACCGGTTCATCGGCCAGAAGCTGCCATAACTGGCGCGCCTCGCGCAGGAGCAGGCCCAAAAAACCGAACAGGCCGGCGTCTTGGGGGTTGAGGCTGTCTTTATGGAATTTGAGCCAGATTTGTTCCGGCTGTCGTCCGTGCTGCAGGCCGCGCAGAAAGGCGAAAACATCCATTTCAGGTTCTTGCGCCAGCATTTGCATGGCCTGGGGCGAGGGGCGTCCTTGGGGGTCGGAGGCAAGAGCGAGTTTTTCCATTTCCAGGCGTATAGGTCCCGCTTCCTGGGGCAGGGCGCGTGTGAGTTGTTCCATTTGTTCCCGGCTCGGGCGCAGGCCGAGGGCAGCGGCTTCTTTTTGGATGAAGGCGGCTTTGGCGCGCACGTCCAGGGGGGGGATTTCTTTGTACCAGCCCTTTTCTTTGGCAAAAAGGCAGCATTGCAGGCGGGTCAGGGCCGCCGGTATTTTGGCCCGTCCTTTTTCAAATTCGGTTTCCAGGCAGATGAAAGGCCAAATTTGTGTGTTTACCCGGCCCAGGGCGGCGGAGATTTTTTTGAGATCTTCCAGGAGCAGGTTCTGCGCCCGGCGCAAAACCACGGCCCGGGGACGCTGAAAAAGGTCTTGCTGGGTGAGGGCTTCCCAAAAGCTGTTGTCCAGGGGGTCGTCCCCCCAGAACAGGCGTATGTGCCAGTTTATTTGCGTGGCGGCCAATTGCCCGTGGATGAACTCCATGAGCAGGACTGGGTCGGAGGCGGCGCACAGGTTGAAGGAAGCTCTTTTGCCCGGCATGGGGGTAATCCCTTCAGAAGGCGCGGCGCATGTTGCCGGCAAGGATGCGCGCGGCCTGTTTGAAGAGCAGGTCAGCCGCGCTTTCTTCCGCATCGGTTTCAAAGGTGTTGGAATAGTCTGCGCGGGTACGCCAAACTTCGGCATTATCTCCAGCGCGGTGAATGATGGCAATAACGCTCACGCTGCCGGTGTAGAGCAGATTGGCGTCGGCGCTGCTCTTGACCGCTCCGCGCATGGTGAATTGCTCCACGCGCAGATACAGGGCGAAATCCGCCGGGGCGTCCTCCTTCCAGACCGCCAGGTTGCGGGCGGCCATTTCTTCACGCAGGGACGAGCGCAGAATGTGGGACACCCAGGGCAAGACCGTGGGTTGTTCCAGACCGGCCACATATATGGTGGCGCTGCCATCGCCCAGCACGGAGGGAGCGCCTCCGGCCAAGTTGTAGCCGCAGCCGGAAAGGACAAGGCAGAGCAAGGCAATAAATGGGGTTTGGGGCGATAGCCTCAAAAATGCGCACCGAATGAAGGCAGGGCTTTCAGGCCAGGACCACATTGATTAGTTTTCCGGGTACATGGAGTATTTTTTTGATTTCATGACCGGCAAGGTATTTTTTGACCTGTTCATGGTCCAGGGCGGCGGCTTCCGCAGCGGCAGCGGAGACATCGGCGGGCAGTTCAAGGCGGGCGCGCAGCTTGCCGTTGATTTGCACCACAACGGTAATTTGGTCGCGCAGCAGGGCTTCGGGCCGGTAAAGCGGCCAGGGCTGTTCCCCGGCACGGCCGGCAAAGCCCAGCCGCTGCCACAGTTCTTCGCTCAGGTGGGGGACAAAGGGGGCGAGCAGGGTAAGCAGGGTGGCGGTGGCCGAGGCCAGGGCGCGTTTACCTGCCGGGCTTTGCAGCAGTTCATCCCGCGCGGCGGCGAGGTGGTTGCACAGTTCCATGATGGCGGCGATGGCGGTGTTGAATTGGAAATTGCCGCTGATGTCGTCGCCCACTTTTTTTACAGCGGCATGTTCGCGCAGGGTGGTTTCGCGGATGATGCCGCCATGTTCTGTTTCCGTTCCGGCTGATACCGGCGCGGCCGGCGGGATTTGGCCTTCCAGGTCGATGCAGAAGCGCCAGACGCGCTGCACGAAGCGAAAGGACCCTTCAATGCCGCTTTCCGTCCAGTCAAAATCCCGTTCCGAGGGGGCGGCAAAAAGGCAGAACAGGCGCACGGTATCCGCGCCATATTTGGCGATCATCTCCGAGGGGTCGATGGTGTTGCCCTTGGATTTGGACATCTTGATTCCGCGCAGGCGCACCATGCCTTGGGTGAGCATGTTGCTGAAGGGTTCGCGAAAGCCCTGGATGAAGCCCATGTCCGCCAGGGCTTTGACGAAGAAGCGGGAGTAAAGCAGGTGCAGAATGGCGTGTTCCACCCCGCCTATGTATTGATCCACGGGCATCCAGTAGCGTACGGCCTCGGGGTCGAAGGGACGGTCAGGCTCGTCCGCGCAAACGTAACGGAGAAAATACCAGGAGGATTCCACAAAGGTGTCGAAGGTATCGGTTTCGCGCCGGGCTGCTCCGCCGCAGCGGGGGCAGGGGGCCTGATAAAAGGAGGCCAGGTCGGGCAGGGGGGACCTGCCGTCCGGGTAAGTCTGCACATCCAGGGGCAGCAGGATGGGCAGGTTTTCTTCCTTTTCAGGCACCAGGCCGCATTGGGGGCAATAAAGCACTGGGATGGGCGCCCCCCAGTAACGCTGGCGCGAAACGTTCCAGTCGCGCAGCCGCCACTGCACGCTGCGCTTGCCCAGCGCGCGCTCTTCCAGCCACGCGGCCACTGCGGCCTTGCCCTGTTCATTCTCCAGGCCGTTGTAAGGGCCGGAGTTGATCATGCGCCCAGGGCCGTCGTAAGCTTCTGTCATGCTCTCAGAGTCAAGGGGAGGGACGCCTTCCGGCTGAATCACCGCCTGAATGGGCAGCCCGTATTTACGGGCGAACTCAAAATCGCGCTGATCGTGGGCGGGCACGGCCATGACCGCGCCCGTGCCGTAACCGGCCAGCACGAAATTGGCCACCCAGATGGGCACAGGAGCGCCGGTCAGGGGGTTTTTACAGTAGGCCCCGGTAAAGCGCCCTTCTTTTTCCAAGTCGTCCGGGCCTTTGGCGGAGACCTTGGCCGAAGCGCGCACGGCCAGGGCAAAGGCGCGTGTTTCTTCCTCTTGCGGCCGCCCGCAGATTAATTGTTCCAGCAGGGGGTGTTCGGCGGATATGCTCATGAAGGTGGCCCCGTACAGGGTGTCCGGCCGGGTGGAGAAAACGCGGATGCTCCCCTGCCCTGCCATCAAGGGAAAGTCGATTTCCACCCCTTCTGACCTGCCGATCCAGTTGCGCTGCATGGAAAGCACCCGCTCCGGCCAGCCCCGGCCCAGGGTCTCCAGGTCCGCCAGCAGTTCTTCGGAGTAAGCGCTGATGCGCAGAAACCATTGGGTCAGTTTTTTGGATTCCACCACCGAATCGCAGCGCCAGCAGCGCCCTTCCACCACTTGTTCGTTGGCCAGCACGGTGTGGCAGCTGGCGCACCAGTTCTGCGCGGCCTCCTTGCGATAGGCCAGGTCTTTTTCCAGCAGGCGGAGAAAAAAAAGCTGCTCCCAGCGGTAGTATTCCGGCCGGCAGGTGGCCAGTTCGCGTTCCCAGTCATAGGAGAACCCCATGCGGCGTATCTGCTTCTTCATGTTTTCGATATTGGAGAACGTCCAGGCCGCCGGGTGCGCCCCGCTTTTTATGGCCGCGTTTTCCGCCGGCAGGCCGAAGGCGTCCCAGCCCATGGGGTGCAGCACGTTGAAGCCGCGCATCCGCTGGAAGCGGGCCAGCACATCGCCTATGGAATAATTGCGCACATGCCCCATGTGGATGTCGCCGGAGGGGTAAGGGAACATCTCCAGGCAGTAAAACTTGGGCTTTTCCGCGCCCGGCCCTTTATGCCCGCTGCGGAAGGTCCGCTCCTTATCCCATATCTCCTGCCATTTGAGTTCAAGGCTGTGCGGGTCGTACTTCACGCTGCTTCCTTTTCAAAGTTTAAATGCTCTACCTGGCCGCACCCTATCTTCTGTCGCGGCCGCCACGGCGATCGCCGTAGCGATCACCGTGCCGATCGCCATGCCGGTCATTGTGTCTGTCCCGGTCGCCGTCCCGGCGGGGGGGCCTGGCCGTATCGGCCGGGTCCCAGGCCACGCCTTTGGCCTCCAGCAGCACGGCCTTGCGTGAAGCGCGAATTTTGTCGCCATTGATTTCAATGACCTTTACTTCCATTTCCTGGCCCAGCTGGGCCACATCCTCAGTCCTGTCCACCCGGCCCGTATCCAGTTGGGATATGTGTACCAGGGCTTCCAGGTTGGGCAGCACCTCCACGATGGCCCCGATTTCCATGATCTTCTTTACCTTGGCCCGATAGTTTTTGCCCAGTTCGGCGCGCTGGTCGTAATAGAGGACCATTTCCCTGGCCTTGCTCAGGGACTCCTGACTGGGAGCGAAGATAGAGACGATGCCGGCGTCGTCTATATCAATGGACGCGCCTGTTTCAGCGGTGATCTGCTTGATGTTCTTGCCGCCGGGGCCGATGATCAGACGGATGATTTCCGGGTTGACCTCCACCTCCATATGCTGGGGGGCGTAAGGGGAAAGCTCGCGGCGCGGGCCGGCCAGGGCCCCGGCCATTTCATTCAGGATGTGCAGGCGGGCCTCTCTGGCCTGGGCCAGGGCGCGGCCCATGACCTCCGGCGGTATGCCCGCGATTTTAATATCCATCTGTACGGCGGTTATGCCTTCGGCCGTGCCGGCGATTTTAAAATCCATGTCGCCCAGGGCGTCTTCATCTCCCAGTATGTCGGTGAGAATCAGATAATCATCGCCTTCGCGAATCAGCCCCATGGCCACGCCCGCCACCGGGGCGCTGATGGGCACCCCCGCGTCCATGAGCGAAAGGCAGCCGCCGCAGACCGCGGCCATGCTGGAAGAGCCGTTGGATTCCATGGTCTCGGCCACTACGCGCAAGGTGAAGGGAAAACTCTCGTCTTTGGGCAGTACCTGGCGCAGGGCCTTTTCCGCCAGGGCACCGTGCCCTATTTCGCGGCGGGATACGCGTACCGGTTTAACTTCGCCCACGCTGTAGGGGGGGAAGTTATAATGCAGCATGAATTTTTTGGTGCTGTCGCCGGTGAGGGAATCAGTGCGCTGTTCGTCAGTGGAACTGCCCAGGGTGGTAACCACCAGGGATTTGGTTTCGCCCCTGGCGAAAATGGCCGAGCCGTGGGCGCGAGGCAGGGCGCCGGTCTCAATGAGTATGGGGCGCACGGTTTTGGTGTCGCGCCCGTCTATGCGCAAACCTTCTTCGCGGATGCGCCGGCGCACCACTTGTTTTTCCAGTTTGGCCAAAAGGTCGGATGCGGCCTTAAGGGCCTCATCCTGGCCGGCCCAGCGGGAGCCTTCCGCTTTAAGCGCTTCCATGAGCCGTGTTTTGACCGCAGCTTTGGCCGCCCTGCGCTCCATTTTGCGCGGCTCGGCCATGGCCGCTTTGACTTCGTTCAGTACCAGCCTGCTTATATCCTGTTCCAGTTCGCTCAGATCCTTGGCCGGGGGGACGGATATTTTGGTCTTGCCCGCTTTAGCCCGCAATTCTTCCTGGGCCGCGATCAGGGGCTGCATCTCTTTCTGCGCCCAGAGCAGGGCCGCGCCGACCACATCTTCCGGCACCATGCGCGCCTCGCCCTCCACCATGACCACCGCCTCTCTGGAAGCGGCAATGACAAAATTGAGGTCGCTCTGCTGCTGTTCCTGTACTGTGGGGTTGAGTACAAACTCGCCGTTCAGCCTGCCCACCCTGGCCCCGGCTATGGGGCCGTTGAAAGGCAATGAAGAAAGACAAAGGGCGGCGGAAGCGCCGGTGATGGACATGGCGTCGGATTCGTTTTCCTGGTCCGCGGAGATGACATTGGCCAGACGGCCTGTTTCCAGAATAAATTCCTTGCCGCCGGCG
>JAITGZ010000007.1 GCA_031280335.1 Deltaproteobacteria bacterium
GGAGGCTCTGGGGCTGGAATTGCGTGACGCGCGGCTGGTCAAGGTCTTTACCCTGGCCGGGCTGGATGAGGCGCGCTGCCGGGATTTGCTGGAGCGCGGCGCGCTCCATGACCCGGTGCTGCAGGAGGCTTCTCTTGAGCCTTTTGTTCTGGGCGCGGATTGGGTGGCGGAGGTGAGCTTTCGCCCCGGCGTAACCGATAATGAGGGACGCACGGCCCGCGAGACCGTGGCCTTGATTTTTCCGGAGCTTAAGGATGAAATTCAGGTTTATACCGCCGCGCAGTATCATTTGTATGGCGTTCTTGAGCGCGGGCAGGCGGTTTTGGCGCTTACCGGTCTTTTGGCCAATGAGTTGATCCAGCGTTTTGAGCTGAAGAGCAAAGAAGAGTGGGGGGCCTGTCCAGGGTTCAGCGCCCGTGAGTCCAGGGTGTTGGGCGCGGCGGTGGAACGGGTGGAGATCATCCCTTTGAGCGCCATGTCTGACGCGGATCTCATGGCCGCCTGCCGTGAACGTACCTGGGCCTTGTCTTTGGAAGAGCTGCGCGCCATCCGGGCGCATTACGCCGATGAAGAGACAAGGGTGGAGCGCTCGCGGGCGGGTTTGCCCCCCGACCCCCTGGATGCGGAAATGGAGGTGCTGGCCCAGACCTGGTCGGAACACTGCAAGCACAAGATTTTTGCGGCCCAAATCGAGTACGCCCAAGGAGGTGCCCCTGGGGTGAAGCGCATAGACAGCCTGTACAAGACGCACATTCAGGATTGCACGCGCAAGCTGCGCGCGGCTAAGGGGGATAAGGATTTTTGCCGGTCTGTATTTAAGGATAACGCCGGGGTGGTGCAATACGCCCCAGGCTATCACCTGTGCATCAAGGTGGAGACGCACAACAGCCCTTCAGCCCTTGACCCTTACGGCGGGGCGCTCACCGGCATTGTGGGGGTGAACCGCGACCCCATGGGCACGGGCATGGGGGCGAATCTGCTCTGCAATATGGATGTGTTTTGTTTTGCTTCACCTTTTTACCGGGGCGGGCTGCCCCCCCGTCTGCTGCATCCCCGGCGGATCATGGAAGGGGTGCGTAAAGGGGTGGAGGATGGGGGCAACAAATCCGGC
The DNA here is from genome assembly GCA_031280335.1 of Deltaproteobacteria bacterium. GTDB lineage: Bacteria > Desulfobacterota > Desulfovibrionia > Desulfovibrionales > Desulfovibrionaceae > WRHT01. The sequence continues at coordinate 1,112 of JAITGZ010000007.1, forward strand.
ATCCCCACGGTCAATGGCTCCGTGGTTTTTGACGAGCGCTTTTTGGGCAAGCCCCTGGTTTTTTGCGGCACGGTCGGGCTGATTCCTGAAGAAGTGAACGGAACCCCCGGCTATCTGAAAAAAGCCGAGCGCGGGCATATTATTGTTATGGCCGGGGGGCTCATCGGCAAGGACGGCATCCATGGGGCCACTTTTTCTTCTGAAGAGCTGCACGAAGGCTCGCCGGCCACAGCGGTGCAGATTGGCGACCCCATAACGCAGCGCAAGCTTTACGACTTTATCATGACCGCGCGGGATTGCGGCCTGTACTCAGCCATTACGGATAACGGGGCCGGCGGGCTTTCATCCTCTGTGGGCGAAATGGCCCTGGACAGCGGCGGTTGCCGCCTGGACCTGCGTCTGGCCCCCCTGAAGTATGACGGGCTGCTCCCCTGGGAGATTCTGCTTTCCGAAGCCCAGGAGCGCATGACCCTGGCCGTGCCTCCGGGCAAGCTGGAGGCTTTTATGCGCCTGGCCCGCCGCATGGACGTACAGGCCACCGCCCTGGGCGAATTTACGGACAACGGCTATTTTCATGTAACGTACGGGGAAAAAACCGTGGCTTGGCTGCCCCTGCGCTTTATGCACGAGGGGCTGCCCCGTATGCGCCTTAAGGCCCGTTGGACGCCGCCCGTATATGACCGGGGGCAGCGGGCCGACACGCCCGAAGAAGGGCAAGGCGCGCTGCTGAAAAAAATGCTTGCCGGTCTGAATATTTGCAGCCGGGAATATATGATCCGCCAGTATGACCATGAGGTCAAGGGTGCCGGCGTAATCAAGCCTCTGGTGGGGGCAAGGCGCGACGGCCCGGCGGACGCGGCGGTGCTGCGCCCGCGCCTGGATCGGCCGGAGGCATTGGTGCTGGCCCACGGCATCTGCCCCAAATTCAGCGATTATGACACTTACTGGATGGCGGCCAACGCCATTGACGAGGCCGTACGTAACGCCGTGGCCGTGGGCGCGGACCCGGAACGCCTGGCCGGGGTGGATAATTTTTGCTGGTGCGACCCGGTGGAAACGGAAAAAAATCCGGACGGTGCCTATAAATTGGCCCAGCTCGTCCGGGCCTGCGAGGCCCTGGAAGATTTTTGTCTGGCCTACGGCATCCCCTGCATTTCCGGCAAGGATTCCATGAAAAACGACTACAGCGGCGGCGGGGTGAAGATTTCCATCCCGCCCACGCTGCTTTTTTCTTTGCTGGGCTTCATGGATGACGCGGCCAGGGCGGTGAGCAGCGACTTCAAGCGGCCCGGCGATCTGGTGTTCATCCTGGGCACGACCAGGCGCGAGCTGGCCGGGAGCGAACTCATGCGCCTTATGGGTCTTAAGGGCGGCCGTGTGCCGGAGGTGGAGGCCGCCCCCTCCCTGGCCCGCTACCGCGCCCTGCACCAGGCCATGTGCCAGGGGCTGGTCAGCGCCTGCCATGATCTCTCCGATGGCGGCCTGGCCGTGGCTCTGGCGGAAATGTCCCTGGCCGGACGCCTGGGCGCGGACCTGAACCTGGACCATCTGCCCCTGCAAGGCGAACTGACCCTGACCGAGCTTTTGTACAGCGAATCCGCCGGCCGCCTGCTGGTCAGCGTGCCCCCTGAAGCATCCGATCCCTTTACCGCGCTCTTTCAGGGGCAGCCTCACGCCTGCCTGGGCGCGGTGAACTCCGGCCCGGAGCTTGTCTTGCGCCGTGAAGACAAAATAATACTGCGCGAAAATACGGAAGGTCTGGCCGCAGCTTTTAAAAGCACTTTCGCGGGTTTTTAGGGCGATTTTTTCGACTATCCTTGCAGCGTTCTGCCGTCGCCCATGGTGATGGAGCGGCTGGTCCAGCTTGCGAATTCCGGGTTGTGTGTGACCATGATGATGCTTAGTCCTTCCCGGTTAAGATCGCGCAAGAGCTGGATGATGGAGGTGCCGGTTACGGAATCCAGGCTGCCGGTGGGCTCATCGGCAAAGAGAATGCGCGCCCCTCGCGCCAGGGCGCGGGCAATGGCCACCCGTTGTTGTTCCCCGCCGGAGAGCCTGCCGGGCAGGGAATTTTCTTTGCCGCTCAGGCCGACCTTTTCCAGCATACGGCGGGCGTTGTCCTGTTCCTGGGCGGTGATGGGGGAGAGGCCGCGCAAAAAGGGCAGCAGGACGTTTTCCAGGGCGGAAAGGTAGGGCAGCAGGTGGTGCTGCTGAAAGACCACGGCGAAATCCCGGCGGCGCAGATGGTTGCGTTCGTTGTCCGGCGCGGCGCAGATGTCGCGGCCCTGAAAAAGCACTTTTCCGGCATCCGGCAGGATGAGGGAGGATAATATGTGCAGCAGGGTGGATTTGCCGGAGCCGGAGCGCCCCAGAATGCTCAGGAATTCGCCTTGTTCCAGGTGCATATTCAGATGATCCACCGCTGGTTTTTCCGCGCCGGGGTGTGTTTTAACCAGATTCAGGGCGTGCAGCAGGCAGGGGGCGGCGGGGGTTGCGGACATGAGCTTACAGGGCGATGAGGGCTTCCGCCGGCTCCACCCGGCTGGCAGATCGGGCCGGGAGTATGGCGGCCAGGGCGGCGGCCAGGGCGGCGGCCAGGCTGACGGCCATAAAGTTCAGGAGATCAAAATCCAGGCCCGCGTTTTCCGCCAATTGAAGGCGGTTTAACACATAAGAGGATAAAAAGCGCCCGGCGGCATAGCCTGCGGCCCCGGACAAAAAGCCCATGCCCGCGGCTTCGGAGACAAACACGGCAAAGACGCGGGCGCGGGAGAAACCCACGGCGCGCATAAGGCCGATTTCGCGGCGGCGTTCCGCCACGGCGGAAAACATGGACATGATCAGCATGGCGCAGGCGGTAACCAGGATGACCAGGCTGACGGAAAAGGCCAGATTTTGGGCGAAATTCACCGCGTACATGCGCGTTTCCGCCACTTGGGCCAGGGCGCGCGTTTCCGCCCCGGGCAGGGCGGCGCTCAGTTGTTCCACCAGATCCTCAATGGGGCAGCCGGAGCAGAGCGCGGCCACTTCAATGAAAGACGCCAGGCCGGGTTTGTCGGCCATGGCCTGGGCCAGCCCCAGGGGCACAAAAATTACGCTGTCGTCATCGCTGCCGGTACTGCGCAGTACGCCGCCCAAACGCAGGGCGCGGCCGTTGATTTCCAGATCCTGCCCCGGAGTCAGGCCAAGTTTTTCCGCCGCCAGGGCGCCGGCCAAGGCCGGCACCGGTTCCCCCGGCGCGTCCGGGCCGGGGGAGGACAGGCTCCCCGCCGCTGCTTCCCAATAGGATTTGAGCGCTATTTCCTGCTCAAAGTCCACTCCCACCACGGCCACGGAGCTTTCCTGGCGCGCGCCGCCGCTTATGCGCGCCGCGGTCAGCATCTTGGGGGCAATGACCGCGATATTGGCGCGCAAGGGGATGCGGTTGATGGCCGTGATGGCTTCACCCAGAAACAAAGGGCGCTCGTCCAGGGAAACGTCGCCCAGGGAATAGCCGCCATAACTGATGTTCAGGCTCTCTTTTTTGGGGGTGATAAGGATATTCGCGCCGTAACTGATGAGTTTTTTTTCAAAACTTTCGCCAATCATCCCGGAAACGCGGTGCAGCCCGGTCATGGAGGCCAGACCCAAGGTCAACACGGCGATGAGCAGGAGGGTGCGCGGCCACTTGGCCTTGGCATGGCGCAGGGGTATGGTGAACAAGGTCATGGGAATTGTCTAGGAAGGCTTGAAATAACGCTCGCCTTCCCGCGCCAGCTCGGCGGCGGGGATGCTGAAGATGTCGTCCTTCAGATCAAAGCGCAAAGGATGGGGGTTGCAGCCGCCCTTGACCTCGCCGATGCGCGTAAGGGGGAACTTTTGGCCGCAGTTGACGCAGCGCATGAAGCTGTCCTGCTGCTTGTAGCCTTTGTCTTCTTTCCAGCAAACCTCACAGGCGTCCAGAGCGGCGCGTATGGTATTGCCGCTGTCCCGCACCAGAAAAAAACGCACGTTCATGCGCCCTTCGCGGTAACTGTAGTGCTTGGCCTGGCCAGCGCCCAAAGCGGAAACATCCACGCGGATCAATCCGCCCTCGGCGCGCACGCTTTCCCCCTCGCCGCCGAAAATACTCGGCCAGGCAGCCAAGGCCGCGCCGCCGCAAGACAGCGAAAACAGACAAATAAAAAATAATTTACGTAAGAACATGCTCGTTAACAACCTCTTTTGTCATAACCATAACATTGCGCAAAGATTTTGTAAAGAACGGGCGGAGGCAAGGACAGCAAGAGAGTCTTGGGGCGGGAACCCCAAGAGGCTTACCCCAACCGGCACGGCGGGCGTGGTCGAGGGCCGGGCGAGGTGATGGTTTAGGGCATGACAGCCGTAAAAATTTGAAAAAATCAAAATTAATTTGCGCCAACGGCTGTATTTTTATAGTCTTAATCGCCGCATGGCATTTATATTCTTGATGAGCGAGGAAGGGGCAAATGAAAGAAGAACAACATCCGCCGCGGGTGATTGAAATAGGCGATGGCGCGTCCATTCCCGACCCTTCCGACACCAGGCTGATCACCGCCTGGTCTGTTTCCTTTGCGGGCGCGGTGGCCGCTGTATTTTTTCTGTGCGTTTTTTATCCCGACCCATATTGGACCATCATGAAGTTTTTGCCTGATGGGATCATCATAACCTTTAAGATCACCATTTTGGGCATACTGGCGGCCATTCCCATCGGCTTCGCCACCGGTTTGGGGCGTTTGTCCGGCAATCGGGTGATTAATCTGGCGGCCTCCATTTATGTGGAGGTTATCCGGGGCATCCCGCTCCTGGTGCAGCTTTGTTTTATCTATTACGGCCTGGGGCGTGTGGTACGTATGCCGGATCTCATGGCCGCGGTAACGGCCATGGCCATTTGCTACGGCGCGTATATGGGCGAGGTTTTTCGGGCGGGCATCAGCGCCATTGACCGGGGCCAGACCGAGGCGGCGCGTTCTTTGGGCTTCAACCGGACGGAAACCATGCTCCTGGTGGTGCTGCCCCAAGCCTGGCGCACCATCCTGCCCCCTGTGGGCAACGAGTTCATCGCCCTGCTCAAGGATACCTCGCTGGTCTCCATCATGGCCATGACCAATATCCTGCAGCGCGGCCGCGAATACGCCAGCCGTACCTATGAGGTGTTTGAAACCTACCTCATGGTGGCCCTGCTTTATCTTTTAATCACCCTGCTGCTTTCCAAGGGGGTGAGCCTTATGGAGGCGAGGCTGAACTATTATGGACGCAAGTGAGCCGATTATCCGCATCAGCAACGCCTACAAGTTCTTCGGACGCCTGGCCGCCCTGGATGGGGTTTCGCTGGAGGTGCATCCGGGCGAAAAGGTGGTGATCATAGGCCCTTCCGGCTCGGGTAAATCCACCCTGCTGCGCTCCATAAACCGCCTGGAACGCCTGGACCAGGGCGAAATTCTGGTGGAAGGGCTGGATGTGAACGATGACAAACGCAACAACATCAACCTGATCCGCCGTGAACTGGGCATGGTCTTTCAAAATTTCAATCTATTCCCGCACAAGACCGTGCTGGAAAACCTGACCATGGCTCCCATCAGACTGCGCGGTCTGAACCGGGCCGAGGCTGAAGTCCAGGGGCTTAAACTGCTGCACAAGGTGGGCATAAGCGAAAAGGCCCATGTGTATCCCCACGCCCTCTCCGGCGGACAGCAGCAACGCGTGGCCATAGCCAGAGCCTTGGCCATGGCCCCCAGAATCATGCTTTTTGACGAGCCTACCTCAGCCCTGGACCCGGAAATGATCGGCGAAGTGCTGGAGGTCATGACCGTCCTGGCCCGCGAAGGCATGACCATGGTCTGCGTAACCCACGAAATGGGCTTTGCCCGCGAAGCGGCCGACCGGATCATTTTTATGGATAAAGGCCGCATCCTGGAAGAAGGCCCGCCCCAAAAGCTCTTTGACCAGCCCCAACACCCGCGCCTGCAAAGATTTTTAAAGCAGATTCTTTGATATAGCCCGGCACCCCCTCCAGGGCAATTTCACTTTGAAATTGCCCTGGAGGAAAGTAAATCGCCAAGGCGGCGCTGAAGGACTTTGTGAAGCCGCTCCATCTGAAAAACCCCTCTTGAGGGATTCGTCCATCCGGATATTCACGTTCATTTGGGGCATGTCCACCTCCATTTATGGCCGTCATATATAAATTCATCAATGTTGTCCGGCTAACCAGTCATTGTCAATAGACTGAGCAGTAGTCATTTCCTTTTTTCTGCCTTCGTGGATTCAGCAATTCGTCAAAGGATTCTTTGCCGAAGAGATTCAGACAAACGAGTTGGAAAATTTGCTGTACCGAGATTCCCAACTTGCTCAGGAATTTTTGGTTGGATGAGGGTAATCCCCGATAAAGGCCATCACGGTGAACTGCTCCTTGAATCCAAATTGACGTGAAGATCGACCGGCCTTGTGTTTACGTTCG
>JAITGZ010000133.1 GCA_031280335.1 Deltaproteobacteria bacterium
AGGTAGCCGTAGGGGAACCTGCGGCTGGATCACCTCCTTTACAGAAACATAAACCCGACTCGCTATTCCTCCGCCAAGGAACCAACTCCCCCGCACATACAGGGCCTGTAGCTCAGGTGGTTAGAGCGCACGCCTGATAAGCGTGAGGTCGGTAGTTCAAGTCTACCCAGGCCCACCACAAGCACAGGTGATATGCGCCGCCGCCGGCAGTGCCTGCCGCTATTATTTCTTCCGTATAATCCATGTCTGCATATGCGTTTCTTTTTCCGTCCAATGGACTTTATAATCCATACGCGGACCCATATCATATCTGCGCGCGCCTTCCTGGCAGAGCCAGTGGATTTGCTCCATCTGCATCAGGTTGCCGATGGAGAAGTTCTTCCATTCATTATCGTAGCTGAACTGCTGGCCGCGATATATGCGCCCGGCCATGCCGCCGAAGATAAAGCCTATATCTTTATCCTCGCGCTTGGCAAAAATTACGCGCGCCGTTTTTGTTACAGAAAGTCTGCGCAGCATGATATCGTAGAACTGTCTGGATGGTGGTTCGGTAATGCCGCATTTGCCTATACCTTTCCAACTGGCGTATTCGACAGCGAGCATACGGGAGTACGTTCTTGCCGCGTCTTCCGGCGAGGAGGGCATGATGCGTTCAAAGTATATGCCTTTATCTGATGCCCTTACACCCTCCTTTTTGAGTTTGTGCCGATGATTGGCTGAGCGTCTGGACAAAAATCCGTCAACTCCGTCCTTCAGAGAGGCGGAGCATTGAATGCCTGCGGAATGAAGATAAAAATCAAAGCCGCTGCCGAAAAAGCGCCATAGCCGACTGGCTGTTTCTCCATGAGGGCGTATGCCGCTGACAATGGTTTCAGGGAAATACGGAGAGTAAAATTTTTTGATATGCCCCACCGCCTCATACAGTAACTCAACGGCCTCTCTGCCCAGTAGCGGGCACCCGAAAAACCAGTGCGGTTCAATCGGCGTCAAAAAAACTTTGTTCGGAGCAAAAATTTTTTCAGCAAATGCCAGTATTCCACCTGAAGATTCTTTAATGAGTAAGCGGCGTTTCGGGTTTTCCCCCTTAACCCTATGGCTTAAGCAGAATATGGTGTTGTCTCAGACGCTCTTTATCGCTTTTGGCTACGTAAATGGGGCGTCCGGCGCTGTCGGTTCCGGCGTGGTACATGGCGGTGGCCACCGTGCCGGGGGTGGGGATAAAGCATTGTGTCTGTTTGGGGCTGATGCCGTGCCCGCGCAGCCAGTCCGCCAGTTCGCGCATGTGTTCCAACGTGCATCCCGGAAAGGCGGAAATCAGGTAAAGAATGACATATTGTTTTTTGCCTGGGAGTTGTCCTGGTTTACATGGTGTTGCGGCGTGGTTTTGGGCGGCGAAAGCCCGTAGAAATTGTTCAAAGACGCTTCTTGGCGGTTTGCGCATGAGTTCCAGCACCTGGTCGTTGATGTGTTCAGGGGCGATTTTAAGCTGTCCTCCGGCGTAATCTTTGGCGAAGGCGCGCATGGCCTCTGTTTCTGATACAGCCAGATCAAAACGCAGGCCGCTGGACACGCGCACGTGGCGCAGTCCGGGCAGGGCAGCCAGTTCGTCCAGCAGGGCGGCCGCCTCTTTTTGTTTGTGGATGAAGTGCCGGCAGGGCGCGGGGTGGAGGCAGCTGTTCCGCCGGCAACGGGACGAAACAGGGGAGGAGCAGCGGGCGCGCCACATGTTGGAGCTCGGCCCGCCCACATCACTGATGGAGCCGGCCCAGGGCGGGGTTTTTTGACCCTGAACCGGCCCCATGGCTATGCGTCCGGCTTCGGCCAGGATGGAAGCCTTGCTGCGTGAGCTTATGCGGCGGCCCTGGTGCAGGGCCAGGGAGCAAAAAGAGCAGCCTCCGCCGCAGCCCCGGTGGGTGGTAATGCTGGTGCGGATCATCTCCCAGGCGGGCACAGGGTCTTTATAAATGGGATGAGGCAGGCGGCTGTAAGGCAGGGCATAGAGTTTGTCCATTTCTTCCGCGGCAAGCGGCGGTGGAGGCGGGGCCAGGAGCAGAGTGCGGTAATCGGCGGTTTTTTGGGTTATAAAGGACTGTCCCTGGTGCGTTAGTTTTTCCAGCTCAAGGGTGTTTTCTAGCAGCAGCGCCGGGTTTTTCCTCACTTCGTTGTGTCCGTGTAGGGCGATCGGTGCCGAGGGCAGGCAGGGCAGCAGTTTTTCCATGTCTTCGGCGGAGTGCAGGGTAACCGCTCCGGGCAGCATAGCCCAGGCCAGGGAAAGGGCTTTGCGCCGTGTCGCTGCGCGGGGGGTATCTTCAGGGCAATTTGCGGTCTCTTGCGTGCTGCTGCCGGCAATTCCGGCCGCCCGCAGCAGGCTGTATTCGGCCATGCCGCAAAGCAGCAAGTCGGCCTTACTGTCAGACAGAATGGACTGGCGCAGGGAGTCTGACCAGAAGTCATAATGGCTGACCCGGCGTAAGGATGCCTCCAGTCCGCCCAGAATGATCGGCAAACCGGGAAAGGCGCGGCGCAGCAACCCGGCATAGATCAGGCTGGCCCGGTTGGGGCGTGCGCCGCTTTTGCCGCCTGGGGTGTAGGCATCGTCATGTCTTTTGCGGCGAAAGGCCGTATAATGGGCCAGCATGGAATCCACCGCCCCGGCACCGATCCCGGCGAAAAGGCGCGGCCGGGGGAAGGCGCGCAGGGATTCAAGGGCCTCTTCGCCTGTCCAGGGAGGCTGGGGCAGAACAGCCGTGCGCAGGCCATGCTCCACCAGCCAACGCCCCAAAAGGGCCATGGCAAAGGCCGGATGGTCCACATAGGCGTCTCCGCTTACCAGGAGTACATCCAGGCCGCCCCAGCCCAGGGAGCGTATCTCGTCCGGGCTGACAGGCAGAAAAGAAGGCTGGGTAATTCTGCGCATGGACAGGGCTTATTCCTTTATATTAATATGGCTTTGCTCCGCTCCGCAGGCCGGGTGTACAAGGCGAGTCGGATTATTCCGTCGGACTTGGAGCGGTTTGACCTTGGAAAAAGGTATAAACCGCGCGGCAGGGATTGGCGAGCAAATCCTTGCCGTGCGGCAAGGGCGGAGTTTCAAGCGCAAAATGCCCCGAAGGAGTGAGGTTATGCCCTCAAGCAAAGCGGACATAGCATTGAATATTTTTGCCAAGCCGTATCAGACGGCCGTATCTTTGCTTTCTCTGCTCAAATTCAGCGCAGGGCGGGTGGGGCGTATTTATTTGCAGTTTGAACCGGCGGGGTCGCGCTATGATACGGAGCCGCCTTATGCCGTTGCCGAGTATTTGCGTGAGCGCGGACAGGATTTGGAGATTTTTCAGCCGGAAATCTGGATAGAGTGCGACGCGGTGGATGAAACGCGGCTGGAAGAGCCCGCTTACCGCCTGGCCCTGCGTTATCAGTGGGCCTTTGAACGCACGGATAAGCGTTATTTGTTCATAACGCACAATGATGTCATGTTCAAAAAGGATATCATCGGGGCCATGTTGGAAAGGGCGGAGGGATTTTTTGCCTTGGGGCCGCTGGGGCAGTGTTGGAATTGTCCGGCACGCAGGGAGGATTTGGTTCGGGAAGCCGGACTGGGGGAACGGGCCTGCTCGCCGGAGCGCTATGCGGAGTTTCAGCCGGAGTTGGCCGGGCTGGAGAGGATCTATGTCTTGGCAGGGGAGAAGGGTACCTTTGTGCGGCCCTACTGGGAAGGGTGGACCGCGCATTACAGCGGACGGGCCTGGCCCTTGCCCGAATGCCGGGTCAATGAATGGGCCTGTCTGGTGGATGTGAACCTGACCCGCCCTCTGACCAGGCCGCAAGGGGACATTTTACCCTTTGGGGCGTATGAGCCTTGCGGTAGCCAGACTTTGGACATAAGCGTACCCTGGTTTAGGGAGTTTTCGCGTTTGGGTTTCAAGGCCGGGCATTTCGCTGTGGATGAATATATGCTGCACTGGGGCGGCAGTAAGCGTATGCGCCGGGATTTATATAATAGGGCGGAAATGGAGGCCATGATCGTCTTGCGCAAGGGATTTCCGGATTTTGTCCGTTGGTGCGGCGATAAAAAGAAAAAACTGTTTTTATAGGGGTATGATTTTTCCAAAAATCCTCCAAAGGGGCGCAATGGACATGTTCGCCCCGGCGTTGCTTTACCTCTGCCATCCCTCTGCACAACGGCAAGGCACCTTTGGAAACCTGGATGGGGGTCTGTGGGGGCCATAGCCTCCACAAGCGCACAGGGCGGCCGCTTGATGTTTCAGCGTTTTTTGCGCCATTCCGTGACAACGCGGTTTGCCTCTTGGCGCACAGTCAAGAACTGGTCGGCCAGCAAAGGGTTGGTAAAGGGAAAGTCCGCGCGCAGGTGCATGCCCCGGCTCTCCTGCCGCTCTTTGGCCGCGTGCATGATGGCTGCGCCATTGTCCATAAGGTCAAAAATCTCTGCGGCGCGCAAAAGTTCATGGGCGTTATCCGTCCTGATCTCGCGTGCCGCGTCGGCCCGCAAATCGTTAAGATATTTGATCCCCGCGTTCAGCAGTGTGGCCGAGCGTTTCCGGTGCGGGCCAGCGGCCGCGTAAGAGTCCATGATCTGCTGCAGGGCCAGGCCGGCTTCTTTCCAGTGCGCGCCCTGCCGCCGCTCCGCGAACTGGCTGTAAAATCCTGCGCGCTCCTTGACCCAGGGGGGGCCCGCCTCCTGGCAAAGGGAGCCGCGCGCCGCCCGGGCTGCGCTTTCTCCGGTGATCCAGCCGTACACCGCCGCCCCGGCGATGTCGGCGCGTACATTGCCCACCATGTCGCCGGCGGCATAGAGGCCGGGCACAGAGGTCTGACCGTCAAGGCCGATATCCAGCCCACGGCCAATGAGATGCGGTTCGTACTGCATGAATTCCACGGCATCTCCGGCGGGGTCTATGCCTCGCTTGTCCATGTAATCCAAAAGACCGGTCAGCCCTTCGCTGATCATGCCTTCGCGCATGAAGGCAAGGTCTTCCCCGCTGCTGCCGGAGCAATCCAGATAGGCCGGCCCGGTTCCGTTCATCAACAGATCCGTGTAGGCTGAATTCCAGACATCGCAGGTGATGTCGCCCACCTCGCGAGTGGCTTTGCTCACAAAGGGTCCGATGAGTCTGCCGTCCGGATAGCGGTAAACGCCTATCCAAGTGGATTTTCCGGCCCTTGCGAAAAATTTAGGCCCCGCGTGGCGGTTGGGTAATTCCATATTGACGAGCCTGCCCCCGATACGCCAGCTTTGAGCCTGGGCAGCCCCCGTGCAGGCAGGACAGAAGGCGGTGTTGAAGGGCCAGCCCGGCGAGGCGGCGGAGGGATACAGGCGGGTGGCACTGCCTGTAGCCAGGATGACTTTTTTGGCCTGTATGACCGTAAACGAAGGCTCCGGGCGTGACATATTCAGCGCGAGCGCGCCCGCGACGCCGTCCCGGCCGGGTACCAGATCCAGCGTGGGGTGATGGTTGAGGATCTTTACTCCCGCCTGCAAGGCTTGCCGGGTCAGTGCGCCCTTTTGATTGTGCCCGTCGTATTTTAGCCAGATCCTTGGTCTGCCCGGATACGCATGCCCCATAAAGACGTATTTATCGCCAAAAGGCTTCATATTGATCCCCCAGGAGTGCCACAAATCCACAATTTCACGGGATCTTTCCAAAAAACGCACGGCTAGGCTGTTCTCCAGGCACAGGCCCACCATACTGTCTTTATATTCTTGCAGGATGGGAGCCATGTCCGGCCCGTGGGTTTCGGGGTCATAGCAGGCGAAATGATCATTGCCCGTGGCTCCAGAGCCGCTTCGCCTGGTATCGGCCTTTTCCAGCACCATGACTGCGGCCCCGCCCCGGGCGGCGGCAATGGCGGCGCACAGCCCGCCTATGCCGCCGCCCACCACCAGAACATCCGTTTGCAGGGGAGTATTGAAGTTGATCATTGTACCTCCTGGAACATATTAACCTTGAGGTTTATACATTATCGGGACTATGAAATGGGCATATTTGCCGGGTGTCGCCTTCTCCTTGCTGCCCCATGGCATAACGGCAAGGCACCAAATCCCATTTGGGGGGGAATTATTCCCCCCCAAAACCCCTCGATCTATTCAGAGCAAGTTCATTTTGAAATTGCTCTGGATAAGATCTGGCGTTTGGCCGCTCTGTATTTTCAGGGAATCGGCTTTGACATGCAGCAGCATGTAGTTGAGGGGGATGCGCAGGCTTACTGCCCCGGCCGGACAGTCCAGCACACAGGCGTTGCAGTGCCAGCATTCTTCAGGGTATTTCACCTGGGGTACACCGCCGCGCTCGCACTCAAACAGGTTCATGGGACAGATGGCGGCGCACAGGCCGCACCGGGCGCATTTTTCAGGTTGGACGCAAGGTGGCATGGAAACTCCTTCGTAAAATCCTTTTTAACGGTTTTTTAGTGTTTCCGGCAGAAAGAGCGAAATTTCAGGAAAGGCGACGAGCAGGGTCAGGCAGATGCCCAGGGCGAGGATAAAGGGCAGGGCCGCCCGGTACATAAGCCCGAGAGGGACGCCGGCAATGCTTTTCATGACGAAGAGGCTGATGCCGAAAGGCGGGGTGATGGAGGCCATGTTGTTCAGCACTGCCACCAACACGCCGAACCAGATGAGGTTCCAATGAAAGACCTTGGCGATGGGTACGAAAATGGGTACACAAATCAGGATAAGAGGGATGGCCGGCAGAAAACAGCCTAAAAAGCAGATGAGCAGTACTATGGTCACCAAGACCAGCATGGGATCCACCTGCATGGCCGCGATGGATGATGCCAGTTTGGCGGGAATACGGGACATGGTCATGAAATAGCTCAAGGTGGCGGCCCCGCCCAGCAGGGTGAAACACATGGCGGTGAAGCGGCTGGAGTCTTCCAGTATCTTTCTAAGCCCCCTCAGGCTCAGACGCCCCATGCACAGACCCAGGATGAGCGTGCCGCAAGCGCCGACAGCGCCGCCTTCGGTGGGGGTGAACAGACCGCCGTAGATGCCGCCGATGACCAGCACAAAAAGAGCGACAATGGGCAGCCCACCGGAGAGCGAGGCAAGACGCTCTTGAGTTTCGGCTTTAGGCAGCGGGGGAGCATCCTGAGGCCGCCAGATCAGAAGCGCTCGGATGGCGGCCATGAACAACAGGGTACAGAGTATGCCCGGCAGGATGCCGGCTGCGAACAGATCGCTGATGGATTGCTCGGCCAGTACCCCGTACAGGATAAAAGTGGTGCTGGGCGGGATCAGTGCGCCGATGGTGCCGGAACAGGCCAGGGACCCCACGGCCAGTTGGTCGCTGTAGCCCGCGCGGCGCATTTCCGGCAGGGCAATGGCCGCCATGGCGATGCTGCCCGCAAGCACATCGCCCACCACCGCGCCGAACAGGGTGCAGGCGGCCACGCCCCCCATGGCCAAGCCTCCGCGCAGATGCCCCATCCAGGCCCTGCCCAGGCGGTAGAGGTTTGCCCCGAAACCGCAATAATAGCAGGCATAGCCCATAAACATAAAGGACATGAGTGGTGCCCATGTATAGTTGGAAACCGTGTTCCACCAGGTCTTGCCGAACATGGTCAGCCCGGCGCCATCGCCCCGCAGCATACAGACAAAGATAAAACCCACGGACATGAGCGCAAAGGCCACCGGCATACCCAGAAAGAACAGAATGAATAAGAGGACGATGCCCAAAATGCCCAGGATAACGGAGCTTCCGCCCGCCGGTGGAGGAGAGTTTGCATGATAGGCGGCGAATATGGGCAGCAGGGCGAGCAGCAGGGTCAGACATATACGGGTACCGGAGGCGCTTGAGCGCAGGTGCACAAAGGCTTGCAGCCCATCCTTGAGCAGGGCCAGACAAAGGAAGGCGACCCCGCCGGCACAGATAAATATTACAGGGGCCAGGGGGATGCCGAGAATGGGACTTGTCTTGGGGTTGTCCAGGCCATAGCGGAACATGGTCACGGCACCCAGGCCGACAATGGCGGCGGACCACGTATGCGTGGCCGCGTTCAGCATATGCCGGTTTTTATCTTTCAGCCGGAGTATGAAAATATCCATGACCACATGCGTTTTGTGCCACTGGGCATAGCCGGTGTATAACAAAACAACCAGGGCCATGCTTAGGGAAGTAAGCTCCACTGTCCCATCCAAGGGTTTACTCAGGAAATAACGCAAGAACACATCCGCAAAGGTGAGCAGCAGCATGAACAGGAACAAGGCCCCCGCCGCCGCGCCGCACAGGCGTAAAGGCCGCTCCAGCGCATCACATACGGACAGAGGGGTGCCGCTCATTGCCTTACATCCAGATAGCGGCGGTATAAGGGGGAATCCTTCCATGGCACGCTGAGCGTTCCGACCAGATCATCGCGTAATTTTTTCATGGCCTTTCCCGGCAGGCCGCTTTTATTCAGTCTTTCAAACCAATCTTCCACCACCGGGCGCATAAGTTTATCGGCTTGAGCGTAATCCGCGTCGGAGAGAATGATCATTTCTTTCCCCCCCATATTGTTGAGCCAGGAGGCAACAGCTGCGGTCTCGCTTTCGCTCCAGTATGTGGAGAACAAGTCTTCCGCGAATTTTCCGCTCACATCGTCCAAGATTTTTTGCAGTTCCGGCGGGAGGGAGCGATAAACGCCCTCATTGATGATCACATAAAACAAGGTATTCTGCAGCGACAGGGCGGTCATGTGTTTTACCTGATCGCCAAAACGGCGGGCCACCAGCAGTTCAAAATCCAGGGTGGTGCCGTCAATGACGCCGGACTCCAGGGCTGTATAGACATCGGAAATGGGCATGGAGACCACAGAGACGCCGAGTTTTTTCAGACGTTCCGCTATAAGAGCGCTGTTGGCCTGGATTTTCATGCCTTTGAGATCCGTAAGTTTCCGTACAGGCCGGGATTTAGTGCCGATGATCAGATCCGGCGAGGCATGGCAGAACAAGAGCCTGACCCCGGCAATTTCTTTGAGCGCTTCAGGATACTTGGCCTGCATACTCTGGAGAAGGGGCATGGGGTTGAGCATGGCCCTGCCGGGATTGGAAATGGAAAGAATCCCCTCATGCCAGGGAAACTGCCCGGTGTTTGCTTCAAAACCGCCCTCCGTCAGATCGGCGATGCCGCTGCGTACCGATTCATAGGTCTCGGAACGGGGGCTTAGGGCCTCCGCAAAGTAAGGCTCGATCTCCAGACGGCCTTGGCTGCGCCTGGAGATTTCATCCGCCCAGGGCTTCAAAGCCTTAGCCCAGCGGGTATGGATGGGAGGAATGGGCAGATTTAGGGTAAGGGTAAATTCTGCGGCGGCCAGGGCTTGGCCGGCCAGTGCGAAAATCAACGCCAGAGCCAGTACGGAAATTTTTTTCATGGCGATCCTCCAAGGGTGATTACGATGAATATAAATAATATAAATACTGTCGATTTAGTCATATTAATTTATTTGTCCAGAACAGGCAACTTGTTCTTGGCCGGTTTCAGAAAAAAATTTAGAGCAATTTCACTTTGAAATTGCTCTAAATGGCGTCCATGCCTTGGGGATAACTCCATCCTACTGGATAACTCTTCAAATTGAGGCTAAACCGCTTGTGACGCTTTTTAGAG
>JAITGZ010000226.1 GCA_031280335.1 Deltaproteobacteria bacterium
CTGGAAGGCGCGGCCCGGATGCTCATGGCCCATACCGCGACCAGGCATACCGTATATGCGCTCAAAAGATACACCAAACGCAAACGCCCCAACTGGCAGCCCGGCGATACGCGGGACGCCTTTCCCAGTTCGCACACCGCCCATGTTTTCAGCGCCGCCGCCTTCATCCACCGGCGCTACGGCCTGGAACAGGCGTTCATCCCTTATGCTTTGGCCTCCTTCACCGCCTACACCCGCATACACTCTAAAATGCACAGTTGGCAGGATGTGGCCGGGGGCATACTCATACCCTCCATATATCATTTTATGTTCACCAAAAAATATGTTCCTGAAGCTCCTTCCCGAAAAAAAGGCGGCGGCCGGTCAGGGGAGACCACGGAATTCTTCCCCCACATCACGCCGGAAGGCGGTTTCGGCCTGGGCTTTAAGATAGACTTCTGAACATGCGCATCTTTTACTGTTTAAGCGCCTACATCAGCCACCGCCTGGCCGGACTGGAATACATGGCCTGCCTGCGCGCCCTGGGTCATGAGGTAAGCTGCAACTACCCGGAACTGCCGGAGCGCGGCCTGGTCAGGCTGGAGACCAATGACGAGCGGCCCAGTCTGGCTTTTTTGGCGGACGAGGTCCTGGCGGAAAAAGCCGCTCAGGCGGATTTATTCATTCTGCACGAAGAGCCTTACTGCTATGATGATTTGTTTGAGGCCCTGCCCGTTTTGCGGCAAAGGCCGCCGGTGGCCTATCTGCCCTGGGAAAACGAAGACCTGCCCGCAAGCTGGCGCGGCCCCCTGAGCCGGGTCGCCCGCATCTGGACCTGCTCGGACTTTTCCCGCCGGGCCTTTCTGCAGGCCCATGCGCGGGTGGAGGTGCTGCCGCATGTGGTGCGGCGGCCCAAGGCCGCGCCCGCCGCCCTGGCCTGGGGCAAAGACCTGCTCCGACAGCGCGGCGCGGAGGGCGCAACGCTGTTTTTTTCGGTCATGGACGGGCTGAACCCGCGCAAGAATCTTCCCGCTCTTTTGGCCGCCTTCCGCCTGCTGCGCCGCGAAAGCCCCGCGCCGGCACGCCTTGTGGTCAAACAATACCGGGCCGCCCTGCCCCTGGACGGGTACGCGGACGTCATCAATATCGCGGATATGCTGGATGAAGGGCAAATGGCCGCCCTGCACGCCTTAAGCCACGCCTATGTCAGCCCGCACCATGCCGAGGGCTGGGGGCTCAGCCTGGCCGCGGCCATGAGCCTGGGCAAAACAGTCATTGCCACCGGCTATTCCGGCAATATGGAATTTATGCACAACCGCAACAGCCTGCTCCTGCCCTACCGCATGGCACCCGTCTCTTCCGAAATGACGGACAAAATACCCCTTTTCAGCCCTGCAATGCTCTGGGCCGAGCCGGATCTGCCCGCTCTGGTACAGGCCATGCGCCGAGTGGCTGAAGGCAAAATCTCCCCCGGCTTGAAACAGGAGGCCGCCCTGATAACCGAACGCTTCGGGCCGGATAAAATACGCCTGCGCCTGAAAGAACTGCTGGAACAGGCTGTCCGGCAGACCTGATATTTACGGCCGCATACGCACTGTAATTTCCGCGCCGGGGTCAAAGCCGGTAAAATTTTTCAACTGCGCCAACGGTATGCCCAAACGGAAGGGTACAGACGTATGCGCCCCCATAAAGACATAGGGAAGAGGCCGGCGTATTTCACCAGGCAGCGCCATCCCGCCCGTCTCCACCAGGCAGGCGTCCCCCGGGGCGATGCCTGCGGCCGCTTCCGGCGGAAAGTACGCGGTGAGCTGTATTTCATCCTCAGCCCCGGCCAAAAAAAACAAGACCGTTTCCCCGGCCTGGGCCGTTTCCCCCTCCCGGCGCGCAGTGCGCAAAACCAATCCCGCTTCAACGCTTTTTACTTCCGCCCCGTCCAAGCGCGTTTTAAGTTCTTGCGCCTGGGCCAGCAGGGGTTCCAGCAATTCAAGACCCTCCCGGACATGCGCCGGGGCGCTCTGCAGCGCACGCAGCAAATATTCGCGGCGCACGGCCTGTTTTTTGCGCCCGTCCAGACGGAGCCTGGCTTGTTCGTAATCCGCATAGGCTTGGCGTACCCGCTCCGCGCTCAATTTCTCTTCTGCCCGCAAACCGTTCAGCTCTTGAACTTCCTGCGCCGATTTGCTCTTTTTCAGCTCCAGACGGCGCAAACGCAAGCTCAGGGCGGCGCGGCCGGCCGTCGCCTCCTCCAGGGAGCGGCGCAATTCATCCTCGCCCGGCATTGCCGCCGACGCCGCCTGACGCTCTTCTTCCGCCAGTGCCAGCAGCTCGGCCAGGGCCGCCCGATAGACTTCAGGCAGGGCTGCGGCTGTTTCCGCAGCCTTTTTCCGGGTTTCTTCCAGGGAACGCGCGAGCGGCACCACGCTGATCTTCAGCAGGCTTTCCCCCGTCCGCGCCGCTTGGCCTGGAGCGGCGACAAAGAGTATTTCGCCGCTGAAGGGCGCGCTTATTTCGCGCACCGTGCCCTCAAGCACGGCGGAGGTACTAAGACGCGGCCGGGGCCGGTTCAAGACATGCAGGGCGGCCGCTGCCAGCAGCAGAACCAGGGCCGCAAACACGAATATTTTGACCAAACGGCCCGTACGGCAGCCTGCGCGGGGCATATTATTCTTTCTCCAGCATATCCAGACGGCGCAACAAATCCCCGGCCTGGGCCTGATCCGGACGCAAAGACAAGGC
>JAITGZ010000075.1 GCA_031280335.1 Deltaproteobacteria bacterium
ATCTTTGAACGCATACGCGAAGAACTGCGCCTGGGGGCCGAACCGGCCAAGGCGGTGCGCCTGGGCTTCTCCCGCGCCAGCATAACCATCTTTGACGCCAATCTGACCACCATCATCGCCACAGTTATTCTTTACCAGTTCGGTACAGGGCCTGTGCGCGGTTTTGCCGTAACTTTGACCTTAGGCGTTATTGTTTCCATGTTTACCGCCGTGTTTGTCTCGCGGGTCATTTTTGACCTGTGGATCACAAACCGGAGCGAAAAAATAAGCATTTAACCCCGGAGCGCGTTATAATGGGGTTTCATTTTATACCCAAAGACACCAAGATTGACTTTGTGGGGATGCGCAGGTTTTCCTACGTATTTTCCATATTTATTCTCCTGGCCGGGTTGGCCTCGCTTTTTCTCAAAGGCGGACCTATCTACGGTATTGACTTTGCCGGCGGAGCGGTGGTGCAAGTGTACTTCAACCAACCGATCAGCGACGAAGAAGTCAAAAAATCCATGGAAAAAAGCAGCCTGCCCAATATTGTGGTGCAGCAATTCGGTGAGGATGACCGGGGCTACCTTTTACGTCTGGCCGATTACGAAGGGGCGCAGTCCTTACGCATCCGCGCCGCTGTGGAGCAAGCCCTGGCGGAAGGCATGCCCGGCGTGAAATACGAAATCCAACGCCTGGAAATGGTCGGTCCCAAGGTGGGAGCGGATTTGCGCGCTGGGGCTGTTGAAGCGCTTTTTTACGCCACTTTGCTCATTTCAGTTTACCTTTCGGGACGCTTTGAACAGCGCTGGACCGCCGCCTTGCTCATGACTTTTGTCCTCGTCGGGGGTATCTCCGGGGGAGTATATATTCTGGAATTTCTCGGCCTGAGTCTGAATCGCGGTTTTTTGATACTGGCTGCCGCCTTCCTGGCCGCTCTTTTCTGCTGGAAACTTAAGCTGGCCTTTGCCTTGGGGGCTATGGCCTCCATTGTACACGACCTCCTCATTTCCATCGGCGTTTTCTCCATTCTGGACAAAGAGTTCGATCTGACCATCATTGCCGCCCTGCTGACGGTAGTGGGTTACTCCCTGAATGATACCATCATTGTTTTCGACCGCATCCGCGAAAACCTGCGTAACAACGCCGTGCGTAAAGAGGGACTTGCCGCAGTCATCAACCGCAGCGTTAACCAGACCCTGTCCCGCACCATACTGACCTCCGCCACCACCATGCTGGTGGTGCTGGCCCTGTTGGTGCTGGGGGGCGGTATTATCCATGATTTTGCCTTACTGCTGTGCGTGGGCATACTGGTGGGCACTTATTCTTCCATTTTCGTCGCCAGTCCTGTCTTGCTGTTTTTTGAAAAGAATATTTCCTACCAAGTGGCCAGAGAACAGGATGAGGCGGCCAAAGAGGCGGTGCGCAAACGCAACCGCAGGCTGCCCCAGGTGTAATCCGCCTGGGCCGCGCCCGGACTGGTACAACCCATAAAATAACGGGCATGCCCATGAACCAATTTATTTGGCCGCACAAAGACTTGCTGGATGTGGATGATCTTTCCTTGGAGGAGATAAGCTACCTTCTGGACAGCGCAGAACAATTTCAGGAGGTAAACTCCAGGCCGATCAAAAAAGTCCCCACCCTGCGCGGCAAAGGAATTGTCCTTTTTTTCGCCGAGGACAGCACCAGGACTAAAACTTCCTTTGACATAGCCGGCAAACGCCTCTCAGCGGATACCTTCGCCCTGGGCAAAAGCGGCAGCAGCATGAACAAGGGTGAAAGCCTCAAAGATACCGCCCTTACGCTGGAGGCCATGAACCCGGACATTCTGGTCATAAGGCATTCGGCCAACGGCGCGGCGCATTTTCTGGCTGAACGCCTGACCCGCTGCTCTGTGGTCAACGCCGGCGACGGCAGGCACGCCCACCCCACACAGGCTCTACTGGACGCCTATACCTTGCGCCGTCAATGGCAGGGAAAAATGCAAGGCAAAACCGTACTCATTGTGGGAGATATTTTGCACAGCCGAGTGGCGAGGTCCAATATTAAATTACTTTCGGCTCTGGGGGTCAAGGTGCGCCTCTTTGCTCCCAGAACGCTAATGCCCCTTCACATCGCCCATTGGCCGGCGGAAGAGGCCCATGACCTGAATGAGGGCCTGGCAGGCACGGACGCGGTTATCTGCCTACGTTTGCAATTGGAAAGACAAACCTCCGGTCTGTTGCCGGATCTGGCGGAATACGCTGCGCGTTTCTGCATTACTTCAAAATCCCTGTCTCTAGCCGCGCCGGGGGCGGTGGTACTACACCCCGGCCCCATAAACCGAGGGCTTGAAATATCCGCCGAACTGGCGGACTCACCCCATAGCCGTATTCTTGACCAGGTTAACGCCGGTGTAGCCGTGCGCATGGCTGTCCTGCTTACCCTGGGGAGCAGAAACGACGCTTTGGCCGCAGCCTGCGGACAATAAAAGGGAGCGCGCGCATGAACCATATATACACAATGGCGGAAAACAATTTTTTGCTTAAGGGCGGAGTGCGCAAGCCTGGCGCAAAACCGGTCGATCTGCTGGTAAAAGACGGCTGTATCGCCGCCTGCGAGCCTTCCGGCGGGTTGGAAGCTCCGGTGGATTTCGCCCTCCATGAGGCAGGAGGACAACTTTTGTTTCCCAGTTTCATTGACGCGCACGTGCATTTACGTGAACCCGGCTTTGAGTACAAAGAAGACATCACCAGCGGCCTCACCGCCGCTTTGCACGGCGGGTTCGGCGCGGTCATGCCCATGGCCAATACCCGCCCGGTCAACGACTCCGCCGCCGTAACCCGATTGATGCTTGAAAAAGCCAAGGCTGCATATCCGCACGGCCCGCGCCTCTATCCAGTGGGGGCTTTGAGTCTTGAGTTGGCCGGCAAAGCCCTTTCCCCCATGGGTGAACTGCGCGAAGCCGGGGCGGTGGCCATTTCCAATGACGGACGTCCGGTGCGGGACAGCGATATTTTTCGCCACGCGGTGGAGTACGCGGCTACCTGGGGTCTGACCGTCATAGATCACTGTGAAGATGAAAGCTTAGCCCCGGACTGGAAAATGAACGAAAGCGAGACCAGCGCCACCCTGGGGATCAAAGGACAGCCTCCAGCGGGCGAAGCTCTGCAGGTGGCCAGAGACATACTTTTGGCGGAATATCTTCATCTGCCCATACATCTCGCGCACATAAGCTGCCGTGAGTCTCTGGAACTGATTCGCTGGGGCAAGGCCAGGGGCGTACCCATCACAGCCGAGACCTGCCCGCAGTATCTTTTTTTGGATGATTCCATGCTCATAAATTATGACACCGCCTTCAAAACATCCCCTCCCCTGCGCGGCAAGGCTGATGTTAAAGCCTTACGTGCCGCACTGGCTGATGGAGTTATTGATATGCTGGTTACGGATCATGCCCCGCACGCGGCGCATGAAAAAGAGGTACCCTTTGAAGAGGCCGCATCCGGCATGATCGGCCTGGAAACAGCCGTTGCCGTGAGCTATGACTTGGTGCGCCAAGGGGTTATCCCGCACACGCGCTTTGAAGAACTGTGGTGTTCCGGCCCGGCGCGCATTTTCAAACTGCCGATCAATACCTTTCAGCCCGGTGACCGGGCGGACTTTTTTCTATTTGATACAGAGGCGCGCTGGGTGGTCTCGCCTGAATTACTGCATTCCAAAAGCCACAATACGCCTTGGCTGGGTCGGGAATTGAGCGGCCGGGTAAGCGCGCATTGGCTGTCCGGCCTGAAGCTGCTTTGAACCAGCCCCTGCCGATAAGCCTTCTCGATTTGAGCGTTTTTGAAGAAGCCCTGCATGCAGGGCAAGGTGAGGATGATTTTTCGGTCATGTTTGAAATAACCAAGGAAAAACTGGATTGATCCATGCGCGCTAAAAATATTTTACTCAGCCGGCTGGAGGAGATTGTAGCGGAACTGAAGCTGGATTGGCCGGAAAAAGTCCAAATCGAACCACCCAAAGACAAAAAATTTGGAGATCTGGCCATAAACATAGCCATGACTCTCTCCAGGCAATCCGGACTGCCGCCAAGGGAAACGGCCTCCATCCTGGCGCGCAGGCTGCAAGAAAAAGAACCGGCCCTGGCTAATGTGGAGATCGCCGGCCCCGGCTTTCTCAATCTGACCTATGCCGATGCCTTTTGGCAGGACACTGTGCGTATTATTCTGGAATCCGGCGGCGATTACGGCAAAAGCGATGTAGGCCGGGGCCGGAAAACGCAGGTGGAGTTTGTTTCGGCCAATCCCACCGGCCCTTTGCACATCGGGCATGGACGCGGCGCGGCCATAGGCGATACTCTGGCGCGCCTGCTGCGTTTTGCCGGTTACGACGTCCAGACTGAATACTATATAAACGACGCAGGTAAACAGATGCGTCTGCTGGGGCTTTCCGTCCGGCTGCGCGTGCTGGAGCTGGCGGGACGCCCGGTGGACTGGCCGAAGGATTGGTATAAAGGCGCGTACATCAAAGATTTGGCGGCGGAAATGCTCAAAAACTGGCCGGATCTGCCGGACAGGCCCGAAGCGGAAGCCCTGGATTTTTGCTTTGAATACGCGCAAGATCGCATTATGCAAGGCATAAAAAAAGACTTGGCCGATTTCCGCGTCGCCCATGACCGATGGTTTTCCGAAAGAACCCTGGTGGCCGATGGCTCCGTGGATAAAACCTTTGCCAGACTTAAGCAAAGCGGCCATATTTTTGAGCATGAGGGGGCGCTCTGGTTCAAAACCGCCACCATGGGGGATGACCTTGACCGGGTGTTGCGCAAATCTGACGGATATCTCACCTATTTCGCCTCGGACATAGCATACCACGCCAATAAATATGATCGTGGCTTCGATCTGGTGGTGGATGTGTGGGGAGCGGATCACCACGGTTATATACCGCGTATGCGCGCTGCCATAGCCTCTTTGGGACGTGCGCAAGAAGATTTTGAGGTGGTTCTGGTGCAATTGGTCAACCTGCTGGACAACGGCAAACAAATTGCCATGTCCACCAGGCAGGGGCAGTTTGAAACCCTGGCGGATGTGCTGACAGAGGTGGGCACAGATGCGGCCCGCTTTATGTTTCTGTCGCGCAAAAGCGACAGCCCTCTGAACTTCGACCTGAATCTGGTAAAGCAGCGTACCCTGGATAACCCCGTCTATTATGTACAGTACGCCCATGCCAGAATTCACGCCATTTTGCGCCGGGCGGCAGAAAAAAATATTAAATTGGCTAAAGACAACTCTGGCGAATTTTCAGGTTATTTGGTAGAGGGTAGAGAACTCAGCCTACTGCGCAAAGCGGATGATTTCCCCGAAGTGGTTGCTTCCGCCGCCATGAATTTGGCCCCGCATCATATAAGTTTTTATCTCATGGAGCTGGCGCGGGAACTGCACGCCTACTACGCTTCAGTGCAGGTGCTGAATGCGCGGGACGCAAATATGGCGGCGGCCCGTCTTGATCTCTTGCGGGCCGTGGCCCATGTGCTTAAAAACGGGCTTGAGCTTCTGGGCGTTAACGCGCCTGAAAACATGTAGTTTAAAAAATTATGAGCGATGCCGATAAATTTGAAACCGGAGAACGCCGGGCCAGGTTCGTAACCCTGCACATCCGCCTTACGCGCCTGCTGGCGGCTATCTTTGTCCTTGCGCTCGGTTTCATCATCTGCTTTTGGATGGGAGTACTTACGGGCGAAAACAACGCCCAACTGAACGCCCTTATTCCACCTCCGGCAGCCTCCCCCTCACCCCAAAGCGACAAAACAGACGAAGTGGACGAAACAGCGGCCGCAAGACACCCTTTACAACCGGAAGACTTGAGCTTTCAGGATAAGCTCCGCCAAAGCGCGCCCCTGGCGGAAGAAAACCTTAGACCTCCGGCTCCGCCC
>JAITGZ010000091.1 GCA_031280335.1 Deltaproteobacteria bacterium
CTGTGGGACGCCCTCATGCCCAAGATGGTCTATGGCGAGAGCGTGCGCCAGGTGCTGGATTACGTGAGCCGGGAAGAAGCCCAGGCCGGTTTTGTCTATTCCACCGACGCCCAACAGGGGGGCGGCAAGGTCAAAGTGCTGGAGACCCTGAGCGGCAAGACCCCCGTGCTTTATCCCATAGCCCTGCTGCAGGGTTCAAAGAACCAGGGCGAAGCCAAAAAGTTTGTTGATTTCGTCCTCAGCGCCGAAGGACAAGCCATTTTGGCCAAGTACGGCTTCAGCGCGCCGTAAAGCATTTTATCCCGGATTTGGAGAAAAAACCTCCAAGAGATAATCTTGGGGGCGGGAACCCCCAGGGGCTGGCCCCTGGGGGTTCCCGCCCCCGGCATAACGGCAAGGCGCCAGACCCCGTCCGGGGGGAATTAGTCCCCCCGGCCCCCCAACCGGTGAAAAGAACTCATCCCTTGGCAAGGCCATCCGGCAGCCGGGTGGAGCAAGGCAGTTGAGGGGGTTTGGGGGGAATCATTCCCCCCAAATGGGGTACGGGGCGACAGCCCCGATTATAATATTGCGGCGCGGGGCTGCGTCCGCGCCGCCAGCGGCCGCAGGGGCAGGATAAAGGGGCGGCCATCCGCCTGCCCCACCTGCGCCTCAAGGCCATATACCCCGGCCAGACGCTCCGGGGTAAGCACCGCCTCCGGCGCGCCCGCCGCCGCAATGCGGCCCTGGTGTAGCAGGATGATCCGCGCGCAGCAGCGGGCCGCCAGGTTAAGGTCGTGTTCGGCGGTGAGGATGAGTTTATTCTCCTCCCGGCACAGTTCCGCCAGCAGGGCGTAAATTTCCAGCCCGCCGCACGGGTCCAGCCCGGCGGCCGGTTCATCCAGAAAGAGCATGGGCGTTTCCTGGGCCAGAGCCAGGGCCAGCAGGGCCTTGCGCCGCTCGCCGCCGGAAAGCTCGTTTTGCCGCCGGCTACGCTGGCCCTCCAGCCCCAGGCGCTCCAAGGCCCTGTCCACTGCCTGGTGATCCCGGCGGCAAGGAACAAAGCGCAGATGGGGCGTACGTCCCAAAAGGACCGTTTCGTACACGCTCAAGGGCGAGGCGGGCAGTTCCTGCGGCAGATAGGCCATGCGCCTGGCCCGCTCCGCGCGGGAAAGGGAAGAAAGCGCCTCGTCCCCCCAGAGTATCCGGCCGCCGCGCAAGGGCAGTATGCCGGCCAGGGCGCGCAGCAGAGCGCTTTTGCCCGCTCCGTTGGGTCCCAGCAGGGCGCATATCCCTCCCCCCTGTTCCAGCTCCAAAGAAATATCCCTGTACTCCGGACCGCCGGCATAGCCAAAAACAAGCCCTTGCGCCGCAAGTTTCATCTTTCGCCCAAGCCCCCGCGCCGCAGCAGCAGAAAAAGCAAAAAAGGCCCGCCAATCATGGAGGTCATCACCCCCACCGGCATCTCCCCCGGCCACATGAGGGAACGGGCCGCCGTCTCCGCGGCCAGCAGCAGCAAAGCGCCCACCAGCATGGCCCCGGGCAGCACGCGGCGGTTGTCCAGGCCCACAAGGCCCCTGGCCAGATGCGGGGCCACCAGGTCAATAAAGCCGATGGCCCCGGTAAAAGAGACGATGCAGGCACTGATCAGGGCGCAGAGGCCCAAGGTGGCCAGACGTAGCGGCCGCGCCCCCACGCCCACCCCGGCCGCGCCTTCTTCCCCCAGGGCCAGGGCGTTCAGCCGGGGGGCCAGCAGCAGCAGCGGCGGCAGCACCCCCAGCACCAGCGGGGCCAGCAGCCCGGCGGAGCGAAAATCCGCGTTCCACAAACTGCCGATGCTCCAAAAAACAATGGTGCGCAAATCCTGATACGGGGCCAGATATTGCAGAAAAACCGTTCCGGCGGTGAAGATATAGCTTACCGCGATGCCGGCCAGGATAATCGTCTCTTTGGAAGCCCGCCTGAAGGAGGCCAGGGCGTAAGTGAGCAGCACGGCCAGCAGGGCCAGACAAAAGGCCGCCCCGGCCAGCAGCCATTGCCCCGGACGCGCCTGGAACGCGCCACCGTAAAGAATGACCAGCGAAGCCCCCAGAGACGCCCCGGCAGTCAGCCCAAGGATGGAAGGCGAAACCAGCGGGTTGCCCAGCACCGCCTGCGTGCCCGCCCCGGCCAGGGCCAGACCGGCCCCGGCGATCACGGCCAGCAGCACCCTGGGCAGCCGCAGATCAAAAAATACCGCCCGCCATACCGGGTCAAGCTCCTCCCCCCACAGCCGGCCCCACAGGGAGCACAGCAGCTCGACCAGACCCAATTCCGGCAGGCCGGCGCTCAAAGCCCAAAGAACGCAGACCGCCAGGGCCAGGCTCAGCCCGGCATAGGGGCGTAACGCGCCGCGTGCGCAAGAGTCATTCCATGGCATAAATATGTCCGCCCTGGGGGGCATAATCAAAATATTTGCGCAAAAATTCCAGGTGGATGTCCTCCGCCCGCACATCAGCGAACAAAGCGGGATGCAGGGCCTTGGCCAGGTACAGCACGCCCGGCACGGAACGCGGCCCGAAAGTCAAAAGGTCATCCAGGGCGATCAGGCGCGTCCGCTTCAGCCCGGCCGCGTCCCGCACCGGCTTGAACTCCAGCAGGGCGCGCTCCAGAGCCGCCTCCCGCTCTTCTTCCGCATAATCCATGCGATAAGGCGACAGCAGCACAAAATCCGGCCCGGCAGCGGCCAGCCACTCCGGCGAGACAATGGGAAAAGGCTGGGTCAGCCCGGCACAGATGTTCACGGCCCCCGCCAGATCCAAAAAACGCCAGCCATCCCGGCCGGAAAAAGAAAAATACTCCCCGGCCTTGCCGGTCAGGGCCAGACCGCGCGGCCGCGCCGCCGGATCAATGCCCTTCAAGCGGCTTTGCGCCAGATCCAGCATGGCTTGCAAATCCGCCGCCAGGGCCACCCCCCGCTCCTTCCTGTCAAGCTT
>JAITGZ010000096.1 GCA_031280335.1 Deltaproteobacteria bacterium
TGTTGCGGGAAGACCTGGAGCGCGTTCTGCGCACTCCTGCCGTCATACTCAACGACTTTGCGGCACAGGGTCTGGCTTGCCTGTTCCCTGAAATTTTGGATCTGAGACCGGTGCTGCCCGGCGCGGGGAGTGCCGGGCATGGCATGGCGGTGCTGGGGGCAGGCACAGGCCTGGGCAAGGCCCAGATTTTGCCCTCATGGGATGAAACTGAACCTGCCCGCTGTGAGATGCCCCAAATCTCAGCCGGAACGCCCTCACAGCTGCGGGATGTTCCCCCCCGCTTGCAGATGTCAGGGGAGGCAGAGCGACCCCGGCAAGGGCGGCAGCTTATTGTCGGGGAAGCGCGTCCCGCCAGGATCAGAAGCATGTCCCGCCGTGTGCTGCCTTCAGAAGGAGGGCACGCCCTCTTCCCTTTTCAGGGGGAGGAGGAAGCGGCCTTTGAGGCCTTTGCGCGTCAAATAAGCGGACGCCGGGACGTGATCGGGGACATGATCGTTACAGGCTATGGCCTGTCTTTGCTATATGCGTTTCACCGCCGTGCCGCCGTCCTGGAAACGCCGGAAAAAATAACACCCCGCCTTGCCGAATATCCCCTTGTTATGGAATGGTTCGCGCGTTTTTATGCCCGCGCCTGCCGTAATTTTGCGTTGGAAACCCTGAGCTTGGGTGGCGTTTACCTTTCTGGCGGCATGTTGGCCCACGTGCCGGGATTGACGGAACACCCGGCCTTCACCCTGGAATTCCGCCGGAGCGAAACCCAGAAACACCTGTTGGAAAATTTGCCTGTGTACAGGGTGAGCAGCCCGGACGCCGGGCTTTGGGGTGCGGCCATACATGGACTGCAACTGCTCTAGAGGTAGAGCGTTTTAATTTTGAGATTATACATTATTGGGGCGATAGCCTTAATAAAATTAGCTATGTCAGTATTTTATAAGCCATGTTCAGGCCCATTAAAAATAGAAAGACGGCGAAGAAGCGTTTGAGTTTTTTTACGGAAACTTTATGGCTTATTTTCGCTCCCAGGGGGGCGAAGAGCATACTGGTGCTGACCAGTCCCAAGAGGGCGGGCAGATAGACAAAACCCAGGGAGTATTCCGGCAGGCCGGGCAGATCCCAGCCGCCGACGATGTATGAGGCGGTTCCGGCCAGGGCGATGGGAAAACCCACCCCGGCGGAGGTGCCTATGGCTAGGCGCATGTCCGTGTTGCACCAGCTTAAAAAGGGAATGGTCATGGACCCTCCGCCTATGCCCACAAAGCTGGAGACAAAGCCTATGCCGCCTCCCACTCCGGCCAGGGCGGCCCCTCCGGGCAGACTGCGCGAAGCCTTGGGTTTGATGTCCAGAAACATCTGTACGGACATATAAAACAGGAAAAAAGCGAAGATAATGGAAAGGGGTTTGGAGGAGAGCATGGAGACGACATGGCCGCCGGCAAAGGTACCTATGATGATGCCGGGGGCAAGGCGCAGCACCACCGGCCAAAGCACGGCGCCGCGTCCGTGGTGCGCCCGCACACTGGAGATGGAGGTAAAAACTATGCTGGCCATGGAGGTGCCCAGGGCCAAGTGGTTGTTATACTCCATAATACCTTGTAGGGGCAGGCTGTAAAGCAGAATGGGCACCACCACCAAACCGCCGCCCAGTCCGAGCAGCCCGGCCACAATGCCGACTAAAACGCCCGAGGCGGCATAAATGAGCAAAGCGGTGAGCATGTTGGTTTACCTCCAACTGATGAAGTATCGCGGCGTGTTCATGTGCCGGAAGAGAACTGAGCGGCCGCATTGTCCAGGCGGTGGCTGGCCAGTTCCGCCGCTGCCATGCGTCCGTAAACAGAGTCTGGATGTTTGTCGGCAAGTTCTTTAAGCATACGCGTCCAATCAGCGGTGTTGCCCCGTTTTCTGTGCAGGCGGGAGACCCGGTACAGGACGGATTGTTGATCCAGCGAGCCTTCTTCTGCGTATTTCAGGTATTGATCCGCATAGGACATGGCCTGTTGGATCTGCCCGGCGTTTTCGGATATGTCCAGCAAAGAAAGCAGTTGAGTTTTGATTTTTTCCTTGTCCGCCAAGTCAGGGTTGACTGCGGCCATATCTTCAAGCTGTTTTAAGGCGTCTTGCCCTACGTAGTATGCTCCTTCCATGTCCCGGCCGCGCTCCACGCTGCGTCCAAAGTAAAAGGCGGCATCGGCCTGTTGTTGCGGAGGCAGGTTCTTTTGAGCGTAGAGACGATTCCAGAGGGGCGCGGCCGCGTCAGAGCGGTCCGTATTTTCGTAAGCCAGGGCCAGAGAGTAATCCAACTGACTCTGCGCCTGTGGTGTCAGCTCCCATAGCTCCACCCGCTGGGCCAGATCCACAATCTGTTCCCAACGCAGGTTTTGGGTCAGAATGGTTAAAGCCAGATATATGGCCATTTCGGATATTTCTCCGATTTTATTGCCGTAAAAAAAAGGTTGCAGCGTATTCAGGGCCTCGTCCTGAAAGCCGGAATTCCATTGGCTTACAGCCAGGGCCAGCCGGCTTTGCGGCACCAAAAACTGTTCCTGGGTGCGCAAGATGGGGTAACGCTGCCATATTTCACGCGCCCGGGCGTAGCGTTTGTCATTTACATCCTCGGAAGAAAGCAGGGTAAAGGCACCCATGGCGACCTCGCGGGCGCGCGGAGCCAGGGGGCTGTTGGGAGTGTCGGCGACTATTTCAGAGCAAAGGTCTATGGCCCCAATGTAATTTTTTTGCCACATATTCCACATGGCCAATTTCAGCTTCGCCAAGGTTACCAGAGGGCTGTTCGGATAACTGCGGATGATGGAGCGGTAGGCTTCGGCCGCGCGGTAATCGTGCGGGCGTTCAAATACCTTATACATTTTGTTTACTGTCGGGTCATCATAGATGCCGTCTTCCGCCAGACGCATCAGGGCTACAATGCCTCCGTCCTTGTCAGGATAGCGTTTTACCGCTTCGTCATATACCTGTACGGCGGCGTTATGATATTTGCCGCTCATATAGATGTCTCCCAGACGGGTGAGAATGATGTCGCCGTCCTCCGGTTCAGGCAGAATATTCATATACAGCCAGTAAGAAGAACGGGCTTTATCCAAGTTGTTCACCCGGTAAGCCACATCGCCCATCAGACTAAGGATGGCCGGGTTTTCCATATAATACGACGGCCAGCGCAATTCGGCGAATTCCATGATTTGGTAAGCCGCCTGGAACTCACCCAGGCGGTAATGGGCGCGGGCCAGACTCAGGGCTGCATCGCGGGAAATGGGATGCTCAGGATGATTTTGTACTACATAGCTAAATTGTTCGACCGCTTCATTCAGGTTGCCATGGTTGTACTGATAGTCCCCCCAATAATAGTAAGTGAGGGGAATATTCTCGAAAT
>JAITGZ010000102.1 GCA_031280335.1 Deltaproteobacteria bacterium
AGGCGTCCTGCGCCGTTTGAATCGATAGTGCCGTCTTTTTTGAAAAATGCCCGATGGAAAAACATGAGCAAGCTCAAAATTGACCAGGGAGAGCTTGCTCATGAAATATGCGGGCTAAAGCAGCCACTGCCATCAAAATAGAAATTCGCTTCATAAATCCCTCCTCAAAGCTGGTTAAAGGTATATCTTAACGTAGTCGTTGGGTTTTAATAAGTCAACCGATAATTTTGGCGGCAGTCCAGACGGGCTACTGAAAATATACTTCCACCAGGTTATCGCTCAGGCGGCGGATTTCGTGTTTTTTAAGCGGTACCAGCATATCCAGCACCAGGCGGTCCGCGTCGCCCTGCCGTCCGACGCGGATGCTTCGGATCAGGTTATTGCTGGGTATTTCCGGCGTTTTCAGCCCGCGCCATCGTCCGGGCAAATCCACCACCAGTCTGTCCGGCTGGGAGAGAATAAAATATTTTACCGGCAAGGGGCTGCTGGCTTCCAGACGCAGGGCCATACCCGGACTGCGAAAATGCAGACTAATTCCCGTTATTTGCCCGGCACCGCGTTCCACCGAGGCCGAGGCGGGAGGTGAGGCGGCGGATGAAGATGCCGAGGCTGCGGGCGGCGGGGTGTTTATGCCGGAAGCGCCGCCGGGCCGCGCCGCCGGAGGGGTGGCGGGAGCGGAAGTGGAACCGCCGGGCCGCGCCGCCGATGAAGCGGCGGACGGAGGTACGGGCGCAGCCGGTACCAGGGCCGCTCCCCCTGCCGCCGGTGGTGCGGCGGCAGGGGCGTTTTCCGGCGCGGTTGGGACACCCGTACCGGATGGCATGGCGGCATCCTGCCTCGGGGCGGAGCCGGGGGCCGGCTTCCCCTGCTGATCGTAAGCCGCGTTCATATGCACAAAGAGCAGCAGCAACACCGCCGCAATGCTCACACCGGCCAGCAATACAAAAATGTATCTGTTCATCCGCCGCTTCCTTCTTTCCCCCTGCGTTCAATAAACTCCAAAAAAGCGCTCCCCATCTTGAAAGCGCCGTCCATATCCAGAGCCTGGCGCAAACAGTCTCTGGCCTGGGCCACTTTGCCCGAATCATACAAAGCCCGCGCCAAGTTGAATAAAATATGCTCGTCATCCGGGGCCAGGGTCTTGGCTTTTTCATGAAAACCACAGGACATGGCGTAGAGATGGCTGCGGCGCAAAGCCGTGCCAAAGTCGGAAAACATGTGTTTATGCTCTTTTTCAAAGGGGGCCCGATGCTCCAGGATCTTTTTCAGGCTTTCCAAGGCCAGCGCCCGGTTGCTGCGCAGACGGATCATGGCGATGGAAAAATCCGAGCGCAGCTGTTTTTCCACCTTGTGCAGATTGGCCGCCGCCGGCCTTTCTTCAAGACCCTCACCCGCGCCGGCGGCAGGAGCGCCGGATCGGAAAAAAGTCCGGCCGCCTGTTTGTACCCCGCCACCTTTGCCATCATCCCCCACCCCAAACCGATCCAAAGAAGCCTTTTTATCTCCCCTCAAGGCCGGGCCGCCCAAAGCGCCCCCGCCGTAAAGCATATCTTGTATGTCTTTATCCGTAACAGCCTCTTTGCCTGCGGCCGGCCCCCGGCCCCGCGCCCCGGCGCCGCTCGCGGTCTGAGGCCCGCGCGCCAAAGACGCCCTGCCCCCGGCCGTATCAGCGCCGTGAGCCGTATCAAAAGCCGCCTGTACCCTGAACTCCCGAAAAAATACCGCCGAATCAATGGTGTCCATTTCATCGGAGTTCTCACCATTATCCAAAAGACGCTGTACCAAAAAATGTCCGTCTCTCATATCCCAGACATGCCAGCGGCTTTCCCCTCCCCCGCCCCCAGGCGGAGCCTTTCTTACATAATTGCCCAGAAATACAAGCTCGTTACTCATACATATCCCCCAATGCCGCTGCCCCGCCCGGTTAACCCAACCGGGGCCGCCGCCCCAGACCCCCGGCAGTTAACCGGGGCCGCCGCCCCAGACCGCCCCGGCTGAATCGGGGCTGCCGCCCCAAGCCCCGCCTGGGGGGAATGATTCCCCCCAGACCCCCTCAACGTTTTTTCCAGCCGCTTTATACATTGATGCGTAACGAAAGAACAAAGTCATGCATGGAGGCCTTGCCTTTGACGTTGACTTCCCTGACAAGACCCGATTCTTTCAGCAGCAGCGTTGTGAATTCGCCGGTACCGTTGTAGCTGTAGCCCAAATCAACGGTCAGACGTTCCGAAAGGTCATAGGCCGCGCCCAAGCCTAAGCGGTAGGCAAAAGCGCTGCTGATGCCTTCGCTTTCCGATTTGACATAGGCGGAATAGCCGGGACGGTTATAATAATAACTGCCGTTGGTTTTATAGCCGATAAAACCCAGGCCCAGCCCCAGGCCGATATAAGGCTTGACGGAGCTGCCCAGGGGCAGGTCAAAATTACAGTTGAGCAGCAGGGTGGAGAGGCTGGTTACTTTGTAATTAAAAAGATTGTCCACCCTTTTTTCATAGCCGCCGCTGCGGTAGTTGTAGGCCACATCCAGGCGCAAAGGCAAATTGGAGGAGGTTTTTTTCAAATCCACCCCCAAACCCAGACCGAGCAGAACGCCTGTGTCGCTTAGGGTGTTGTCTTTCTTCAGCGACTGGGTGCCCCCAGAGGCAAAATCCAGTTTGTCCGCTTCAAATTTTTGCGGGCTGGCCCCCAGGTTGAAAAAGACATAGGCCGAACCGGCCGCCGCAGGTATGGAGTGGAACAGGACGGACAGCAGCAGGAGAAGAGGCAGTAGAGCTTTTTTTGTCATAACGTCTCCATAATATGGGTTGATGTGCGCAAAATCGCGAGAACCAAGGCCAAAATAGCGCCGGGTCTTGACGGGGGCAGGATGCCGGGTCAAACCGCCTCGCCTGGATGCCGCGCAGGCGATATCCCATAGGACAGTGGAATACCGTAGGGCACCGGGGCAGAGCGTCTCAAAGTTAATATGCCCTGCGGGCGGCAGGGGCATAATATAACGCGGCCGGAGTGGAAGGCAAGATTTTTTGCGGGATTTCCCCCTTTGTAAACCTTTCAGTTTTTGCCGGCCGCAAGCAAGGCAGGCTTTGCCTGCCGCCGTGATGGTTCAATGTCGAAGGGGTCCGGGGTGCCTTGCCATTATGCCAAGGGCGGCATCCATGCTGTCGCTATTCGTAAGGATAAGGCTGCGCCTGGGCAAACATGCCCATTTTAGCCCCAATAATAACAATGCACAAATGTCCTATATAAAAATGCCTATATATTGCCGAAGCGGCGTATTCTCTGGGTGTAGCCGCGCAGGGCTTCGTACAGGTCTTTTGCTTCAAAATCGGGCCAGAGTGTCTCGGTAAAAAAATATTCGCTGTAGGCGCTCTGAAAAAGCAAAAAATTACTGGTGCGATATTCGCCGCTGGTTCTGATGATTAAATCCGGATCCGGCTGTCCGGCGCTATACAGATGCGCCGCCAGCAGTTCCGGGGTCAGGTCTTCCAGGCGTCCGCCTTCCGCCGCGTATTGTTTGCAGGCCCGCGTTATCTCCTCACGCCCGGAATAATTGAGCGCCAGGTTGAGATGCATGGAACCGTTGCCTCTGGTCTTGGTCAGTACGTGTTCCAGAGCCTTGCGCGCGGCCAGAGGCAAAGCGGCGTTTTCGCCAAAGATGTGGAGGCGGATGTCGTTTTTTTGCAGGGTATCAAGTTCGCGGCCCAAAAAATCCACCAGCAGGCCGAAAAGAAGAGAAACTTCCTCCACGGGCCTGGACCAGTTCTCCCTGGAAAAAGTATATAAAGTCAGATGACCAAGGCCGATCTCGCGGGCGGCGGTTACCACGCGGCGCACCGCCGCAGCCCCGGCCCTGTGCCCCTCGCTGCGCGGCAGGCCGCGCCGGACGGCCCAGCGCCCGTTGCCGTCCATGATTATGCCCACATGCGCGGGCAATGGTCCATCTGTCATGAAATTCGCGTCATCACCCAAAATATAACCTACCTGTTCTTAGGGCATATTAACTTTGAAAATATTTAAGGAAACACTGATTAATTCTCTTGAGGGTGCCTTGCCGTTGTGCAGAGGGATGGCAGAGGTAAAGCAACGCCTGGGCAAACATGCCCCTTTTGCCCCCTCAAACTCCCCCGGCAGGGGGATCAGCCCCCT